>NZ_JBHYZV010000042.1:0-68858 GCF_042753905.1 Streptomyces sp. NPDC059248
ATATCTGGCGTTGACTTTTGGCACGCTGTTGAGTTCTCAAGGAACGGACGCTTCCTTCAGGCCCTTTTCACCAGGCCCTCCGGGCTTTCCCTTCGGTCTTGCGTTTCCAACCTTACCAGACCGTTTTCCCATTCCGTTTCCGGACTTGGATTCTGATCGAGTGGCCGTTGGAGAAGCCTTTTTGCCTTTCGGCTGTGCCGACTTTATCAGAAGCATTTCGACTGAGCTAATCAGTCTTCGCGATCCGGATAAGGAGTCGATTTGGCTCCGCGGAAACGTCGTTCCGTCGAGAGCGAGTCAGACACTAGCGGTTGCACTCGGTCATGTCCAGTCCGAGGCAACCGTTCGAATCTACCTCCCCACGCCGACCATGTCAATGGTTTTTGTGGGCAGGCGACGACAGTAGCAGGTCAGGAGGGCTCGACGCACATCAGGCGGCGACGGGAAGCCGGGCGTTCCGGTCGGCTTCCTCCACATCCCCGGTCTCCCCCTCGGCCACCGCGCGGCGGCCGAGGATGTAGACGTACGCGAGGAATGCCAGCTCGGCGGCGATACCGATGGCGATACGGGCCCAGGTCGGCAGGCCGGAAGGGGTGACGAAGCCTTCGATCAGGCCGGAGACGAAGAGGACGAGCGCAAGCCCGATTGCCATGCCGAGGGCCGCCCGGCCCCGCTCGGCGAGGGCCGTACGGCGGGTGAGGGGTCCGGGGTCGACGACGGTCCAGCCGAGTCGGAGGCCCGTACCGGCGGCGACAAAGACCGCGGTGAGTTCGAGCAGGCCGTGCGGGAGGACCAGGCCGAGGAAGACGTCCAGGCGGCCCGCGGAGGACATCAGTCCGATGCCGATCCCGAGGTTGGCCATGTTCAGGAGCAGGATCCAGATGACCGGGATACCGAGGAAGGCGCCCAGGGTGAGGCAGATCGCCGCGGCCTGGGCATTGTTCGTCCAGACCTGGGCGGCGAAGGACGCGGCCGGGTTACTGGAGTAGTAGGACTCGTAGTTCCCGCCGGGGCGGGTCATCTCCCGGAGCTCGTCCGGGGTGGCGATGGAGGACTGGATCCCGGGGTGGGTGCCGATCCACCAGCCGATCAGTGCCGCCACGACGACGGAGAGGACCGCCGCGGGTATCCACCAGTGGCGGGTTCGGTAGACGGCGGCGGGGAATCCCGCCGTGAGGAAGTGGAGCGCGTCCCGCCACCCGGCCCGGCGGGTGCCGGTGACCGTGGCCCGCGCACGCGCCACGAGTCGGGTGAGGCGGCCGGTCAGCATCGGGTCGGGGGCGGTGGAAGTGATCAGGGAGAGATGGGTGGAGGCGCGTTGGTAGAGGGCGACGAGTTCGTCGGCCTCGGCTCCGGTGAGTCGACGTCCCCGGCGCAGGAGGTACTCCAGGCGATCCCACTCGGCGCGGTGGGCTGTCACGAAGACATCGAGGTCCATGTCGGCTGCTGCCCCTCCTGGGCGCGGGGTGCGGGTGTACGTCGGCGGCGCGCTTCCGGGTCAGCTTGGCAGACTGAGGGGGCCGGGGGCCGAGCAGGGCGAACGCTCTGGACGCCGGATGCCCCGGATCGCTTGTGCGAGGGGCTCGTACGACACGGTTCGCGCGGATCGACATGGAGGGGCGGCAGCGGTGAGTGCGCTTGTGACGGGGGACGCGGTCGTCCTGGGGCTTCAGCCCGCGAAGCTGCCGAGCCGGGCGCTGGCGATGACCATCGACCTCGTGCTGGTGTGGGGCCTTTTCCTGCTGGTGTCCTTCGTACTGACCCTGACGACCGCGTCGCTGGATCCCGCGGCCGGCGCGGCGTTGGCGGTGGCCTCCTTCCTGCTGGTGGCGGTGGGGATGCCGATCTCCGTGGAGACGCTGTCGAAAGGGCGGTCGCCGGGGAAGCTGGCGTGCGGGCTGCGGGTGGTGCGGGACGACGGCGGGCCCATCCGGTTCCGGCACGCGCTGGTCCGGGGGGCGATGGGGGTCGTGGAGATCACGGGATCGCTGGGAGTCATCGCCTGTATCGCGTCGCTGGTCTCGGCGCGGGGGCGGCGGATCGGGGATGTGTTCGCGGGCACGCTGGTCGTACGGGAGCGGGTGCCGACGGGCCGGGACGGGCGGGTGCCGCCGCCTCCGCCCTGGCTCGCGGGGCGTTTCGCGGCGCTGGATCTGTCGGCCGTGCCGGACGATCTGTGGCTGGCGATCCGGCAGTACCTGACGCGGTCGGGGCAGCTGGATCCGGCGGTGGGCTGGTCAATGGGCGTGCGGTTGGCGGATGAGATCGTCCGGCGGACGGGCGCGCGGGCGCCGGAAGGGGTGCATCCGGGCGCTTTCCTGGCGGCGGTGGTGCACGAGCGGCAGACGCGGGACGCGCGGCGGGCTTTCGGTACGGAGGCGGTCATCGGAGGGGCGGCCGGGGTGTTCGGCGGGGATCCGTCCGGGGGCGGTGGCGTGGACGCCGTTGCGAGCCGGGGGTGGGCGGCGGTGGAGCCGTTGCCGGGCGCGGTGGCGGAGCCGGGGTCCGGCCGGGTGCCCGGACCACGTGACGTGGGGTCCGGGAGCGGTCGCATTGATGCTGCCGGGGACGGTGGGGGCACTGGTGCAAGTGGGGCGGCGACGGGGTTCGTACCGCCCGGGTAGACCGGGCATCCGTTCCGGAGTGCCGGGACTCCGGGACCCCGGGGCCGGGGCCGGGGTCGGGGTCCGT
The DNA here is from genome assembly GCF_042753905.1 of Streptomyces sp. NPDC059248. NCBI lineage: Bacteria > Bacillati > Actinomycetota > Actinomycetes > Kitasatosporales > Streptomycetaceae > Streptomyces > Streptomyces sp. NPDC059248. Next base: position 2,692 of record NZ_JBHYZV010000042.1, read on the forward strand.
GTCAGGGGAAGACGGAGGGAGGGCTCTCCAGCTCCTCCAGTTCGATTCCGGGCGCGGCCAGGACGACGTCCCCGGCGATGTGCACGGTGTGCTGTTCCCCGGTGTCCAGGGCGTTGACCTGGTACGCGTCCACGATCAGGGGGCCGTTGTCAGTGGTGTGCGCTTCACTTTTCAGCAGAGCCCAGGACTGGTCGACGGTGAGGGGGGCGAGTACGGGGGCCGTGAACGCGACGAGGCGGACACGGGTCGCCGGGGATCCGGGGGTGAGTCGGAGAAGTCGCGCGGTGGCGACGAGGAAGGCCGGGGAGGTGCCGGTGAAGGCATGGGCCGGTGCGGTGTTCTCGGAGGCATGGACACCGCTGGGGTCGGTGCGGACCCAGGTGACGCCGTCGATGGCGGCGCCGCGAACGCGCCAGCTCGCGGCGTGGAGTTCGAGGCGGATGGGGCGGCCCAGATCGTCCACGGCGAGGTCGACGGAGCCCGTGTGGTCGCCGGAGGGGCTGGTGTTCTGTGCGACGTACCGCCAGCCGGAGGGGCCGGGGGCGCAGTGGAAGTGTTCCTCACCGAGAGGGGTGTGATCGTGCGGATCGTGGAGCGAATAGCGGCCGCGGGGCATGGGGGCTTCGGGGTCCTTGTGCGGTGAGGCGCGGTGGTGTCACCGGACGGCCGTGCGGCGGTCGGTGTCGGCGGCGTCCGGGGACCGGCGGTGGTCCGGGGCCGTCAGGGGGAGCGTACGGGCAGGCCCCCGGCACCGGGGGTGCGGGGGCCTGTCGTGTGATGACCGTGACGGTGGAGTGCCGTGCCCCGGCCGTCGGACCCGCCCTGGAGCGGGCGGTTCCGGGTGGCTCGCGTAGGGGTCGCCGTGCGGCCGGGGCGGGGACGGTCAGTAGCGGTAGTGGTCGGGCTTGTAGGGGCCGTCGACCTCGACGCCGATGTACGCGGCCTGCTCAGGGCGGAGGGTCGTCAGCTTGACGCCGAGGGCGTCGAGGTGGAGACGGGCGACCTTCTCGTCGAGGTGCTTGGGCAGGACGTAGACCTCGGTCGGGTACTCCTCGGGCTTGGTGAAGAGCTCGATCTGCGCCAGCGTCTGGTCCGCGAAGCTGTTGGACATCACGAAGGACGGGTGGCCGGTCGCGTTGCCCAGGTTGAGCAGACGGCCCTCGGACAGCACGATGATCGTCTTGCCGTCGGGGAAGGTCCAGGTGTGGACCTGGGGCTTGACCTCGTCCTTGACGATGCCCGGGATACGGGCCAGTCCGGCCATGTCGATCTCGTTGTCGAAGTGGCCGATGTTCCCGACGATGGCCTGGTGCTTCATCTTGGCCATGTCGGCGGCCCCGATGATGTCCTTGTTGCCGGTCGTGGTCACGAAGATGTCGGCCAGGCCGACGACCTCGTCGAGGGTGGTGACCTGGTAGCCGTCCATCGCGGCCTGGAGGGCGCAGATGGGGTCGATCTCGGTGATGATCACTCGGGCGCCCTGGCCGCGCAGGGACTCGGCGCAGCCCTTGCCGACGTCGCCGTAGCCGAAGACCACGGCGACCTTGCCGCCGATGAGGACGTCGGTGGCGCGGTTGATGCCGTCGATGAGGGAGTGGCGGCAGCCGTACTTGTTGTCGAACTTGGACTTGGTGACGGCGTCGTTGACGTTGATCGCCGGGAAGAGGAGGGTGCCGTCGCGGTGCATCTCGTACAGCCGGTGGACGCCGGTCGTGGTCTCCTCGGTGACGCCGCGGATCTCGGACGCCAGCCGGATCCACTTCTGCGGGTTCTCGACGAGGGTGCGGTTGAGCAGCGTGAGGATGTGGCCGTACTCCTCGCTGTCCGCCGTCGACGGGTCGGGGGCCTCGCCGGCCTTCTCGAACTCGACGCCCTTGTGGACGAGGAGGGTGGCGTCGCCACCGTCGTCGAGGATCATGTTCGGGCCGCCGGTCTCGGTGTCGGGCCAGGTCAGCGCCTGCTCCGTGCACCACCAGTACTCTTCGAGGGTCTCGCCCTTCCAGGCGAAGACGGGGACGCCCCGGGGGTTGTCGGGGGTTCCGTCGGGGCCCACCGCGATGGCCGCGGCGGCGTGGTCCTGGGTCGAGAAGATGTTGCAGGAGGCCCAGCGGACCCGGGCGCCGAGGGCGACGAGGGTCTCGATGAGGACGGCGGTCTGGACCGTCATATGGAGGGATCCGGTGATCCGGGCGCCCGCCAGCGGCTGCTGTGCCGCGTACTCCGCGCGGATCGCCATCAGGCCGGGCATCTCGTGCTCGGCGAGAGTGATCTCTTTGCGGCCGAACTCGGCGAGGGAGAGGTCGGCGACCTTGAAGTCGTGGCTGGTGTCGGTCGTCATGGAGGAACTGCTCCTCAGGTGGTCGAGGGTGGGTACGGCTGACTCCACGGCGGTGGGCACAGGATGCCCGGGCCGCGCGCGGCGCAGTCGTCGGAGGCCCTCTCTCCCTCGGTCGGTCCGTCGCGGACCGCCCGACCGCCATCAGCAGCGACGTCTGACTCTGGTGACGAATCTACACCGAATCCTCCTGGGCGGCTTTGGTCAACGCGGGGGCGCAAACGGGACACGCGCCTGGTGGGAGAGGGGCGGTATGGCCGGATACGGAGGTTGTCGACCGCGGTGGGTCCCCGCAGGGGGGTGGGGCGACGAGCGGACGGGGCGTCAGGGGGTCGCCGGGGGGCGGGCCGGGTTGGTGCCGGCCGCGGCCGCCGCGGCGCTGTAGACGTCGGGTTCCAGATAGATCACCCGGGCGATGGGGCAGGCGGCGCGGATCCGGGCCTCGGCCGCGTTGATGGCCGCCGCGACCTCGCCGGCGGTGTTGTCGTGGCGTACCGCGATCTTGGCGGCGACAAGGAGTTCCTCGGGGCCGAGGTGGAGGGTGCGCATATGGATCAGCCGGGTGACGCTGTCGCCGTCGACGACGGCCGCCTCGATCTTGCGGGTGTCCTCGGCGCTCGCGGATTCGCCGAGCAGCAGGGACTTGGTCTCGACGGCGAGGACGAGGGCGATGAGGATGAGGAGGGTGCCGATGCAGAGGGTGCCGATGCCGTCCCAGATCCCGTCGCCGGTGGCGAGGGCGAGGCCGACGCCCGCGAGGGCGAGGAGGAGTCCGATGAGGGCACCGAGGTCTTCGAGGAGGACGACGGGCAGCTCGGGGGCCTTGGAGCGGCGGACGAACTCCCGCCAGGAGTGGTCGCCGCGCACCGCGTCGGACTCCTTGATGGCGGTCCGGAAGGAGATGCTCTCGGCGATGATCGCGAAGGTGAGGACGCCCACCGGCCAGTACCAGGCCTCGATGGGGTGGGGGTGCTTGATCTTCTCGTAGCCCTCGTAGAGGGCGAACATCCCGCCGACGGAGAAGAGGACGATGGAGACGAGGAAGGCGTAGATATAGCGTTCCCGGCCGTATCCGAAGGGGTGCTCGGGGGTGGCCTGGCGGCGGGCGCGTCTGCCGCCGAGGAGGAGCAGGCCCTGGTTGCCGGAGTCGGCGAGCGAGTGGACGCTCTCGGCGAGCATGGACGACGAGCCGCTGAAGAGGTAGGCGACGAATTTGGCCACCGCGATGGCGAGGTTGGCGGTGAGGGCCGCCACGATCGCCTTGGTTCCGCCTGACGCGCTCATCTCCGGGTGTCCCTTCGGTCCCTGGCCCGGGGTCCCGGCCGTGGGGACCGGACCCCGGGGGCGGTCCCGGGGCCGGGCCGGAGGCGGGAGTGCGCCTGCCGGTGCCGCACGGTAGCCGCCCGATCACTGAGGGGCGCCATTGTTGCAGCAGGGGGCGGGGAAACCGGGTCAGGCGGGCACTGTGGCCCGGAAGAGTGTCCCGGGGCCGCCGTCGGCGCCCGAGATCTCCGCCTTGTCCCCCGCGGGTACGAACACGGAGTCGCCGGGCCCGAGTGTCAGTTCGCCCGCGGTGACGCGGCCGGCGGTGCAGAGCAGGATCTGCGGTCCGGCGGAGGTGAGGTCGCGGGTCGCGCCGTCGGGGGCGAGGGCGAGTCGGGAGAGCCGGAACTCGGCGGCGGGCGTGTCGTACACCTCTTCGCCGTCGGCGTCGGCCTCGGGGCGCAGCACGGCCAGATCGTCGGAGGTGAAGCGGACGACGCCGAGGAGTTCGGGGACGTCGACGTGCTTGGGGGTGAGTCCGCACCGCAGGACGTTGTCCGAGTTGGCCATGATCTCGACGCCGAAGCCGTGGATGTAGGAGTGCGGAACCCCGGCACCGAGGTAGACGGCCTCGCCGGGCTGGAGCCGCATGTGGTTGAGGAGCAGGGCGCCGATGACACCGCGGTCGCCGGGGTAGTGGCGGGCGATCCCCGCGTACGGCTCGTAAGGGCCGCCGATACGGGTCGCGGCCGCGGCCGTTTCGGCGACGGTCTCCGCGATGGCGTCGGGGTCCGCGGTCAGGACGGCGGTGAGGACTTCGCGCAGGGCGGCCTCCTCGGGGTGGGCGTGCAGGAGGTCCGCGTACGGCTTGAGGGAGTCGACTCCCAGACCGGCGATCAGATCGGCGGTCTCGGCCGGCGGGCGGAAGCCGCAGAAGCCCTCGAAGGGGGTGAGGGCGCAGATCAGTTCCGGCTTGTGGTTGCCGTCCCGGTAGTTGCGGCGGGGGTCGCCCACGGGGATGCCCGCGTGTTCCTCGGCGGCGTGGCCCACGCGCGCCTGGTCCAGATCGGGGTGGACCTGGAGGGAGACGGGGGTCTCGGCGGCGAGGAGTTTCAGCAGGAAGGGCAGCTGGGGGCCGTGCCGGCGGACGACCTCGGGGCCGAGTTCACGTTCGGGGTCGGCGGCGATGACCGCGTCGAGGGGGCCGCGGTCGAGATGGGAGGGGGCACCCGGGTGGGCGCCCAGCCACATCTCGGCCTGCGGTTCGCCGGTGGGGGCGATGCCGAGGAGCGCTGGGATGGCGGTGGTGGAGCCCCAGGCGTACGGGCGGATGCTGTTGGTGAGGCGATCCATCGGCGGGAGGTTCTTTCGGCTGGGATGATGCGGTTCGTCCTTCGTACGGGCGCATGTCGCACGACCGTACGAAACTGTGTCGGATGGGCATCGTACGGTCCTGATGCCGTGGGGCGCAGCCGGACCCGTGCGCTCCGGGCGTGCGCCGGGGAGCGGTGGGGGGTGGGCCGGTGAAGGGCAGGCCGGCGGAGGGGGTTCCTCCGGTGGTCGCCCGGGGTGTCAGGAGGGGGTCGCCGGGGTGGCGAGTGCCAGGTAGACGGCGGCGAAGTCGGTGACGGCGAGAAGTTCGGCGAGGGATTCCAGCTCGGTGCCCTCCTCCGGTTCCAGCTCGCTGATCGCGGTGTCGTGGCCGAGCGCGAGTTCACGGGCGGCGGGGGCCGCGGTCAGGCCGCCCGCGGGCCGGTCGCGCAGCAGGACGACCCGGGCGCGCAGCGCCTGCGCCTCGTCGACCCGGTCGCGGAAGAAGTCGTCGGGGTCGGCGCCCGCGGCGAAGTGTCCGGCGAGCAGGACGCCATGGGCGGGCAGGGCCTCGGGGAGTTCGGCGGCCAGGGCGGGGCGGCCCGCGAGTTCGGCGAGAACGGCCGCGAACCGGCGGCCCGTCGGGGCGGCACCGGTGCCTTCGGTCCAGATCAGCGGCAGGCTGTCGGCGAGTTCGGTGGCGAGGGTCTTGGCCGGGTTGCTGTAGGTGGCGATGGCCGGGCCGCAGCGTTCCGCCGTCCGGTCGAGCCGGTCGGCGACGCGGCCGAGTGCCTCGGGGGGCGCTTCGAGGAGCCCGACGCGGTCGAGGAGCGCAAGGAGGGGCGTGAACAGGGCCCACAGTGCGCCGGGGCCCGCGCCCACGGTCTCCTCGTACACCTCGTGCGGCGCGGTGGCCATCGGGACGACGAGGCCGTGCCGGCCGCCGACGCCCTCGGCGAGCGGTGAGCTCCGGGGGGTGACGGCGACGACCGTGCAGCCTCGGCGGTACGCCTGCTCGGCGAGGAGGTCGAGGCCGGGTTCACCGCCGTCGATGGTGATGACGAGAAGGAGGTCGAGGGAGCCCGCCCAGCCGGGGAGCGCCCAGCGGAGGGCTCCCGCGGCGGGGGCGACGCCGGTGGGGTGGAGACGTGTGACGGGGGCGCCCGCTCCCGCGAGTGCGCCGATGAGGTCGGCGACCCCGGTGGCGGCGGTGCCCGCGCCGGCGACGAGGACGGCGCGCGGGCGGCCGTCGGGCCTCAGCTCGGCGATGCCCGCCTCGGCCGCGTGCCGGGCGGCGGTGCGTACCCGCGCCCCCGCTTCGGCGGCGCCCCGCAGCAGACCCCTGCGGTCGGCGCGGGCAAGGGCTTCCGGGTCGTCGAGGAGCGTCTCGTCGAGCATGGGCGGGGGCCTCCGATCGCCGTTTCGGGTGGGTTCGTCGCGGACGGATCCGGCGGATGGGCCGCGGGCGCGGTCACCGGAGCCGCGGGGCGGTGGGGCTGCGGGTTCGTCCGGGTCGGGCTCGTGGGTCGTCAGCCGGGGCGGCGGGCCTCGTCGACGAGGAGGACGGGGATGTCGTCGCGTACGGGGTACGCCAGGCCGCAGGCGTCGCCCGTGCAGACCAGCTCGGGGGCGTCGGCCGTGGACCGGTCCTCCAGCGGGCTGTGGCAGGCCGGGCAGGCGAGGATGTCGAGAAGTCCGGCTTCGAGCGGCATCAGAGGGGATCCCTTCGGGTTCTGCGAGTCGCGGGCGGCGTCCCGGTCGGCGGCGCGGCGGCTCCTCGGGTGGTCGCTGGCCACGGGCGCCGGCACAGCTGTTCGTACGGGGCTTGCGCGCAAGTGCTCGTACGGGTGTCGGCGGGTCGTGGTGTCGCATCGTCCGGGGAACGCGGTGGTCGGGCGATCGGGCCTCGTCAGCGTACCGCCGGGGGAAGGGCGGCGGCGCGTTCCGGGGGCGGGCCGCCGGACGGGGGCGGGGCGGTGACGGCGCGTGGGGCACGGGCTCCGGGGCGGGCAGGGCCCGGCGGCGGCCTTCCGGGTGCTCGCCGGGGTTTCCGGCCCGGGGGCGCGGGAATCCGCCGGGAACGGATTCCTCCGGTCCGGGATCAACCGGAGTTCCCGCCTCGGCGGAGATCACACGATCGGGCTAAAGACCCCGGCGGCAGGAGGCCGCCGGGGTCAGCAGGGGTAACAGAGAGTCAGGGACGGCGAATCAGCGCGAGGACCTCGTCGCGGATCTTCGCGAGGGTGGCGGCGTCCCTGGCCTCGACATTGAGGCGCAGGAGGGGTTCGGTGTTGGAGGGGCGGAGATTGAACCACCAGTCGGGGGTGGTCACCGTCAGCCCGTCGAGGGTGTCGACGGTGGCGTCGGGTACGGAGGCGAAGGCGGAGCGCACCGCTTCGGTCGCCGCCGCCTGGTCCTCGACGGTGGAGTTGATCTCTCCGGAGCCGGTGTAGCGGTCGTACTGGGCGACCAGTTCGGACAGCGGGGCGGGCTGGGAGCCGAGGGCGGCCAGGACGTGGAGCGCCGCGAGCATGCCGGTGTCGGCGTTCCAGAAGTCCCGGAAGTAGTAGTGCGCCGAGTGCTCACCGCCGAAGACGGCACCGGTCCTGGCCATCTCCTGCTTGATGAAGGAATGCCCGACCCGGGTGCGTACGGGAACGCCGCCGTTCTCGCGGACGACCTCGGGAACCGACCAGGAGGTGATCAGATTGTGGATGACCGTACCGCCGGGGTGCTTGGCGAGCTCCCGGGCGGCGACCAGGGCGGTGATCGCCGAGGGCGAGACACCCTCGCCGCGCTCGTCGACGACGAAGCAGCGGTCGGCGTCTCCGTCGAAGGCGAGACCGAGGTCGGCGGATTCGGCCCGCACCCGCTCCTGGAGGTCGACGATGTTCGCCGGGTCCAGCGGGTTGGCCTCGTGGTTGGGGAAGGTGCCGTCCAGTTCGAAGTACATCGGGACGAGGGTCACCGGCAGGGACGAGAAGACGGTCGGGACGGTGTGGCCGCCCATGCCGTTGCCCGCGTCCACGACGACCTTCAGGGGGCGCATGGCGGAGAGGTCGACGAGGGAGAGCAGATGCGCCGCGTACTCCTCCAGCGTGTCCCGCTCGGTGATCGTGCCGGGGGTGGCGGCGGGCTCGGGGGCGCCGTGGTCGCTCCACTCCTCCACCAGGGCGCGGATATCGGTGAGTCCGGTGTCCTGGCCGACGGGGGCGGCTCCCGCGCGGCACAGCTTGATGCCGTTGTACTGCGCCGGGTTGTGGGACGCGGTGAACATCGCGCCGGGGAGGCCGAGGTGACCGGAGGCGAAGTAGAGCTGGTCGGTGGAGCAGAGTCCGATCAGCGTGACATCGGCGCCGCGCGCCGAGGCGCCGCGGGCGAACGCGCCCGAGAGCCCGGGCGACGAGGGGCGCATGTCGTGTCCGACGACGATCGCGTCTGCCGACGTGACCTGGACGAACGCGGCACCGAACAGTTCGGCGAGCGACTCGTCCCACTGGTCGGGCACGACGCCGCGTACGTCGTACGCCTTGACGATCCGGGACAGATCAGCAGCAGCCACGGGGCCAGCCTTCCCTCGGGTCTGTGTGGTGGTCGGACCAAATTATCCGGGTACGTCAGTCCTGGCCGTACCGCGGGTCCACCGATTCGGGAGCCAGCCCCAGAAGTTCCGCCACTTGCTCCACGACGACCTCGTGCACCAGCAGGGCGCGCTCCTCCCGGTTCTTCGTCCGGATCTCCACGGGACGGCGGTAGACCACGACCCGTGCGGGCATGCCCTTGCCTGCGGGAATGGTGCCGCCGAGCGGCACTACCGGGGAGAGCTCGTCGGCCGGGGCCGGGGCGGGGACCTCCAGTACCAGGAAGTCGACATCGGCCAATTGCGGCAGCCGTCGCTCGAGACGCTCGACCGAGTCGCGCACCAGATCGCGGAAGGAGTCGGCCCGGCTGACGGAGAGGGGGACCTGGGGCGGGGCGATCGGGCCGCGCATTCCCCGGCCGTGCCGGTCGCGGTGCCGTGGCCGCGGCCCGTCGCCGGGGGCGGAGCCCGGACCGCGGCGACCGGGTCCGGAGCCCTCGGCGGCCCCGGAGGTACCGGATCCCGGGGCGCCGGATCCGGTGCCGGTATCGGTGTCGGCGGCCGGTCCCGGGGCGGCCCCGCCGGCCGGTCCGGAAGTCGCGCTCTGGTCCTGTCGCGCGGGTGACCCCACCGGACCGGACTCGCCCGGGCTCGGTGGTACGGAACTGTCCATCACTTACGCAGGGTAGCTCTCCCGGAGCCCCGCCAGCGGCAGGGGCGGGCACAGAGACGGCGGGTGATAAGGCCGTGGCACGGCCCGGGGGCGGGCCGGGCCCCGCGGCTCGGGACGACCCCGGCCGGACCTCCGCCGGTCCGGGTGGCACACCGGGAAACTCACGGAGGATACGGAACATACGGAAGAGATGAGGAGGTGAGGTGTCATCGAGTCGCCCGGGGGAAAGGAGGAAGGAGTGACGACGAGCGGCCCGGAGGCGGGCGGAAACGGAAGGCGCAGGTGTGTCGGCAATTGACCGTTACGGCCGCGCTTGGCGTCGGTTGTGTGCCGTCCGGCGATCGGGCGACCCTGCGTGAATGACCTGATTTACGTCACGTCATGACCGGTTCACCAGCGGTCACCCCCCTGCCGCGAAAACCGTCGTCGCAGGTCAGAACGGGTCTTCCGGGGCCTCCCGAAACCCGGTTCGCATCACGACACGGTGGAGTGACCTGGTGGAGAGTCGTCGCAGCCCGTTCAAGAGTGCGGTACCGTCCAACCTCGTGAGCCCTGTACGTCGATGTTCGCGCACCGCGTGCGGTCGCCCTGCCGTCGCGACGCTGACGTACGTCTATGCCGATTCGACTGCGGTCCTCGGTCCGCTCGCCACATACGCCGAACCCCACTGCTACGACCTGTGTGCCGAGCACAGTGAGCGGCTGACCGCGCCGCGCGGCTGGGAAGTCGTCCGTCTCACCGACGGTTCGGCGCCGGCCAGGCCCAGCGGTGACGACCTCGAAGCGCTCGCCAACGCCGTACGCGAGGCGGCGCGTCCGCAGGGACGCGCGGCCGCCGAGGGGCAGTCCGGTCGGCGTACCGCGGACCCGATGGAGGTGGCCCGCCGCGGCCATCTGCGGGTGCTGCGCTCTCCCGACCAGCAGTAGGCCCGTCCCGCCACCGCCCCCTCTGCGAGCTCCGTAAGTCGACGGTGTGTCAGTCGTCGAGGACGGACAGCTCACGCCGGGCCGTCGGGACCGAGACCGTGCCGTGGTCGTCGGGGAGCGTCTGGATGGTGAACATCGCGACGCCGCCGCGCGGCAGGGCCAGGGTCCGGGACGCGTGGACCGGTCCGCCGGAGACCGTCTCCACCGTGAGGGCGTACGAACCCTTCAGTCCGGCCGGGACCGGTGGGGTCACCGCCGCTGTGGTGCCCGCCGCGATCCGGTACTCCCGGACGGCGGGGGTTCCACCTTCGGTGCCCGTCGACGCGGTCACCCTGACGCGGGCGGCCCAGTACGGAGCGGTGAGGGAGAGCGTCGTACCCGTGGCCCGGTTGTCGACGGCGCTCGCGCGGTCGCCGACGGGGCCGGTGGCAGGGATATGGGCGGTTTCGCGGCCCTTGCCGGTACCCCGGACGATCTTCAGGGCGGCGACCACCGGGGTGGCGCGGCCCGGCTCGGCGGGACGGAGGACGAGGGATCCGGGTTCGCCGCGGGTGATGTCGCCCAGTTCCACGGCGGTCGTCATGCCCGCTTTGACCCGTACGGTCTCGTGCCCGACGAGTCCGAACGTCCCACCGGGGGAGGCGAGTCCGGCGCGCAGTTCGGCGTCGGCGTCGCCGGGGGCGAGGACGACCAGGCGAACCGAGGTCGCGTCGGCGGGAATGCCGGGCATGACGACGGTGGCGGAGGGCGCGGCGGACGCGGCGAGCCAGTCGCCGCCGGCGCCGTCCTCGGCGGTACGGACCACGGCGCCGACCCGGCCCGTACGGGTCGTCACCCGGACCGTGGCATCGGGGAGTTCCTCGGCTGTCAGGGTCGAGAGCAGCACGGGGAGCCCGGCGCCCGCGGGGACCGGGAGACCGTCGGGGAGGGTGCCGCGGACCCGGCCGTCCCGGCCGAGGATCTCGATATCGGCGACGGCGGGCGTGTCGTCGGGGTTGACCAGGTGGAGATAGTCCTGACGTCCCTTCGCCGTGGAGGCGCCGGGGAACCAGAAGTCGGTACCGGGCGCGGTGCAGGCGGCGCCGAGGAGGGCGCGGGCCCGGCCGTTGGGCAGGACGGTCGTCTGCTGGGCGGTCCAGCCCGGGGCGAGGGCGGCGGTGGCCGTGCCGACGAGGGCGGGTGCGTCACCGCCGGGTGCCGGGACCGCGACCGGGGTGCCGGGGGCTTTCAGGGCGAGTACGGGTTCGGCGCGCCGCGGACCGTCATCGGTGCCGGGAACCGCGGCGGGGGCCTTGTCCGGGGCCGGCTTCCGTTCGGGGGCGGGGAACGGGGCGCCGGCCGGGCGGAGTTCGGCGGTTCCGGGCCGGACGGCGGGACGGTTGCCGTCGGTGCCGTCGGCCGGTTCCGGGGTCGGCGGGGTGAAGGACGTGTAGGTCGTCTTCGCGCCTTCGGAGTGGCCCACCGAGGGGCAGAGCAGACCGGCGCGTTCGACCGGGAGCCGGGCCGGGGCCTTCGCCCCGGCGCCGTCCGCCCGGTCGCCCGGGGCGGTCAGGGCCGCGATACCGGTGATCGCCGCGAGGGCGGTCACGGCGGCGAGCACTGAGAGGGGCGCGCGGTTCACTCGTCACTCGCCTCGGGTCGCGTTGTCGTGGTGACGGGAGAGCCGGACGGGGTCGGTGTCCGGGTCCGCGCCAACAGGGTCCGGGCGGCCGTCCTCGGAGCGGTGCGGCCGGGGCCGTAGCGACTCGGAGGCTTCGGCGGGACCCCGTTGCGGCGGCAGGGCCGCGAGCCGCGGCTCATCGGGCAGGTCGTCGTCGACGCGGCGGCGCCTGCCGGGCAGGGCGAGGACGACCAGGACGAGGAGCAGTACCGGCCGGATCCGGAGCCACGCGGTGTGGAGGGCGTCCTCCTCGTACGCGACCACCAGCCGGCCGCCGTCGGCGGGCAGGTCGAATCCCTGGGCCCAGCCGTCGACGGTCCGCTTCGGCAGTTGACGGCCGTTCAGGGTGGCCCGCCAGCCGTCGTCGGCGCGGTCGGCGAGCCGCAGGACCCGGCCGCCGCCGCCCGCGGGGATCTCGGCGTCCGCCGTCACCGGCCCGGCGGCGACGGGCAGCGGGTCGGCCGTGCCGTCGACGACGGTGATACGGGCGATCTGACGATCCACCGTCCACAGGGTGTCGCCGTCGATGCTGCTGAGCCGGGTCAGACCGGGAGTGGTGTCGAGGACGCGGGTGGTGGCGCCCGGCATGTCGTCGCGGACGAGGACGTAGCGGATGGCGTAGCCGCCGAGTTCGGCCGTGTGGTCGGCGCCGGTGCCCGCGACGAGCCGGGCGACGAGCCGGTCGAGCCGGGGGTCGCCGCCCGCGGCCCGGGTGAGTTCGGCGTCGCCGAGCCGGGCGCCCGGTCCCCGTACGAGTGCGTACGGCACGGTCCCCGGGGACGTACCGCCGCCGAGGACGAGGGTGCGCGGCCGGTCGCGGGTGGTGCTCTCCTCGGCGACGAAGGCCGGGACCTGGACGGGGTCTCGGCGTTGCAGCGGGCCGTCCGCGCCGTCGGCGACCCAGCGGGCGGCAAGCTGGACGGGGGCGAGGGCCGCGACGACGGCGATCAGTACGGCGACGGGCTGGTGCCAGCCGAAGTCGCGGGCGGAGACGCGGGTACGGCCGAGTTCGGCGGCGAGGCAGGCCGCGGCGATCAGGGCGATGCCGTGCACGAGGGTGGCGGGTCCCGCCCAGTGCGAGCCGTTGACGAGGGCCGCGAGGGCGAAGCCGGTCAGGGCGACCGCCCAGGCCGTTTGGACCGCGAACCGGCGGCCGTCCCGGAGGAGGGCGGCGAGCGCGGCGGCGACGAGGCCCAGCAGCAGGAGGGCGCCTTCGGCCCCGGGGCCGCCGGGGCCGAGGGTGAGCAGTCCGAACGCGGTCGCGTCGCCACCGGTGGACCCGGTGTCGAGTCCGGCTTCCCGCAGGGCGGCGGACGGCCGGGCGAGCAGCGTCAGCGACCAGGGCGCGAGCAGGACCACCGGGGTGATCAGGACCGCTGTACAGCGGACCGCGGCGGCGACGAGGTCGGCCCGGCGGACGACGACGGCGGCGATCCCGAGGACGGCGGCGAGCGGCCAGACGACGGGGGTGAACGCGGTGGCGGCGGTGAGCAGCAGGGCGTACGTCCACACCGCGCGCCGGCTCCCGCGGGCGAATCGGTCTCCGGTCAGACCGTGGGCGGCGACGGCGGCGCGGGCGATCAGCGGGAGCAGGACGGCCAGGACGGCGGTGCCCAGGCGACCGGAGGCGAGGGCTCCGGTGGTGGCGGGCAGCAGGGCGTAGGTGACGCTCGCCCAGGCCCGCAGCGGGCGGGAGGCGACGAGGGCGCGGGAGGCGGTGTACGCGGTCACTCCGGCGAGCGGCACCGAACCGATCAGCAGCACGGTCACCGCGAGCCCGGTGGAGCCGAACAGCAGGTCGGCCAGGGCGGCGACGAGCCCGAGGTAGGGCGGGGCGGCGGGCGTGCCGCCGGTGCCGACGGCGTGCCACTGGTCGGCGTACCGGCTCCACAGACCGGAGGTGTCGGCGGGCACGGGCAGCAGCGCGCCGCCCGCGAGGGCGCCGGGGGCGAGCAGCTCGCGGCAGGCGACGAGGGTGACCAGGAGGAGGGTGACGAGGAGGGCGGGGCCGGGTCGGCGGGCGGTCCTCCGCAGCCGGGGGAAGCGGTCGGATACCGGGGCTGGGTGGGGCTCCGCGTCGGAGTCCGGGTCGCCGTCGGCGGACGGCCGGGGCACGGGGGCGGGCGCCGACGCGGGCGCGACGCTCCGGCCGGAGCTGAGGCGGCTCAGCAGCCGGTCCGTGGTGATCCGTACCGTCGCGCCCGGCGGCGGGAACAGCGGGCGCAGCGCCGCCTTGTCCGCGGGGCCGTTCGCCGTCCGGCGGCGGGCGCGGCGGGCCGTGAGGAGCCGGACCGGGCGCAGCAGTACGGCCAGCAGTCCCATCAGTTCGTCGACGGCGTGCCGGGGGGCCTTGCCGACGAGGTTGGCGAGGGTGCGCAGCAGGGTGCCGAGGGTGAGCCGGAGCAGGGTGTACGGCAGGGCGGGCGTACGGGTGTTGGCGAGGAGGGTGTAGACGGCGCCCGCCTTGGCGACCCGGTGCGGGCGGGCGGCGGTACGGCCCGCGCAGTCGACCGTACGGCGCTCCCTGGCGGCGGCCTCGGCATGGCGCATGACGGCGTCGGGGACGATGAGGACGCGGTGGCCCGCGGCGTGGGCGCGCCAGCACAGATCGAGGTCGTCGCGCATCAGGGGCAGCCGGCGGTCGAATCCGCCGAGCGCGTCGAAGGCGTCCCGGCGGATCAGCATGCCCGCGGTGGACACCGACAGTACGGACCTGACCTGGTCGTGCTGGCCCTGGTCGGGTTCCCGGCGGTCGAGCCCGGTCCAGCGGCGGCCGCTGGGGGCGATCGAGACGCCCACTTCGAGGAGTTGGCTCCGGTCGTACCAGCCGCGGAGTTTGGGCCCGGCGATCACCGCGTGCTCGTCGGCGTCGACGACCCGGAGCAGCTCGGCGAGCGCGGTGGGCTCGGGGGCGCTGTCGTCGTGGAGGAGCCAGAGCCACTGGACGGGTTCGCCGTACGGGAGCTCCGGCATCTCGTACGCCGCGTCGGACCAGGTCCTGGTGGCGGGGTCCCAGCCGCTGGGCCGCTTGAGGTAGGGCAGGTCGTCGGGGGTCGGGGCGCCCGCGGTACGGGCCGCCTCCTCGACGGCGGCGCCGAAGCCGGTACGGCGCGCGAGGTGGAGCACCCGTTCGGCGCCGAGGGATTCGGCGAGGAGGCGGGCGGATTCGTCGGCGCTGCCGGTGTCGGCGGCGACGACGTTCTGGGCCGGGCGGTCCTGGCCGGTGAGCCCGGCGAGCGTGTCGGGCAGCCACGCGGCGCCGTCGTGCGCGACGAGGATCGCGGTGACGACATGGCGCGGGAAGGCGCGGGGGTGGTCGGCGCGGAACACCGCGGGCGACGAAGGGGCGGGCTGCGGGGCGGACATGGGGTGGGGCCCTCCGGCCGGGGGACGGGCGCGCGGTGTGGGGGCGCGTCGGCGTCTGAGACGTGCGCCACGATATCGCCTCCGGCCGCGGGGTGCGTGTTCCCGTCCGGCGCCGCCGAGGTGGTCGGCGGTCCGCTCAACGCCCTTGGCGGAACAGGGGGCTTGAGCCGGGCGCTCCCGGAGAGCGGGGTCGTTCCCGGGACACGTCCGCCGGTGGCCCGGGGGCCGGGACCGGACGCGTCCGGCGCCCACGGGTGTTCGTCGGCCCGCGGCCCGTCTCTGGCTTGTCGCGCAGTTCCCCGCGCCCCTGGATGCTTCCGCTTCGCGGTTGGGTGCGGGCCGTCCATGGTTGTTCGCGCAGTTCCTCGCGCCCCTGGATGCCCTTCTCATCGGCCTTGCGGAGGCTTGGCCCTCCGGGCGGGGCCGTGTTTCGGGTGCACGCCGTCTGTGGCTTGTCGCGCAGTTCCCCGCGCCCCTGGATGCTTGCGCTTCGCGGTTGGGTGCGGGCCGTCCATGGTTGCTCGCGCCCCTGAAAACCTTCCCCCCGTGGCGGGCTCCGGGACGAAGGGCAGGTAGGGGTGGCGGTGGTCGGGTGGATGTGGGGTGGCCCCCGCAGCCGTCGGCGGTACGGAAGCGGTCAGCGCTTCCAAGAAGCCGCGCACCGCCGACGGCGAGGAGGTCACCCCGGAGCCGACCGGCCCCACCCGCGCCAAGCAAGCACCCGCGCAAACCCCCGGAGCAACGGCCACCCCCACCACAGCCCCGCCGGCGACTGAGGCGCAGGAGACCCCGCACCCCGCGGGAAACGGGCACCCCGGGAGGCCCCGGGCGCCCTAGACGGCGGCTTTCTTCAAGCGGCGGCGTTCGCGTTCCGAGAGCCCGCCCCAGATACCGAAACGCTCGTCATTCGCCAGTGCGTACTCAAGGCATTCCGAGCGGACTTCGCACGCCAGGCAGACTTTTTTCGCCTCGCGTGTGGAGCCGCCTTTCTCGGGGAAGAAGGACTCGGGATCGGTCTGGGCGCACAACGCGCGCTCCTGCCAGCCGATTTCATCGTCCGCGTCCTCGACCAGCAGTTGTTCGAACAGCTCGGTCATGTGCGCCCCTCGTCTGTCTTGGCGTCCCCGTGATGTTGCCGTGATCGATTCGGCCGAACGACACGAGTGAAATTACAAGTGTGTGCTTCGGGGGCGTCAAGCGGAGATCTGCTATTGGGCCCCGTATTCACTCTGCGGAACCAAGCCTATGCGGAAAGTGTTCAAATCACCAAAAAACTGACACATGACGCAAGCCTCGCCCTTCACCCCCCGATCGACCCCCTTCCTTGCGTCCGAAGACGTCCACACTTTCGATCTTGTTGCGATCGGACCGGCGAAGCGATCGGGATCACATTCCGGTCACGCCGGCGGCTCGGAGCGACAGAAGAGGTCGGATCGTGCGCGATGTGTCCCAACCCTTGCGCTGCATAAACCTTTCTGCGCGCTCCGTAACCGGATGAGGTGAAAGATTGCCGCCAAACCGGTCATCGAGTTGACACCAAAGAGCCCTACCCGTCACCGTGGGTGCCATGTCAGCAGCCCCCGCGCCTCTCGCGACCCCCACCCGTGGGTTCCGCAGCGCTGTGCAGGCCCGCTGTCGTTGTTGTTGCCGCCGCTGAACCGAATTCGGTGGTGCCGCGTCGTCGCAGCCGTCCGGCTCCGGCCGCCGGGTAGTTCCGCGGGGTAGTTATCCCGTCACCGCCTTCGGTTGATTCCCGTTGCTTTCCCTCCCCCTTCTCCGTCGCTTATGCGCCGCGACGGGCCGTGTCTCTCCTGCCAAGGGATCACCGCGTCTCCATGAACAACGACAGCGACCTCCAGATCGCCGGCGACATCCTCGCCGTCCAGCACCTTCTCCAGCCGCCGCGCCGGCATCCCTCCACCGTCGCGGACTTCGTCGGGCTCGCGCGCGCGATCGCCGCCGACCGGGCGCAGTGGGAGGGGGTCGTCGAGTACGACGCCACCAGCCGCTGGTACCACCGGCTCAGGACCGGCCCCGGATACGAGGTCTGGCTGCTGTCCTGGGTGCCGGGCCAGGGCACGGGGGCGCATGACCACGGGTCGTCGTCCGGGGTGCTGACCGTCCTCGAAGGCCGGCTCACCGAACGCTCCGTACACCCGGCCGCCCGCACCGACGAACGCCGGCCGGACCGGGCCCTCGTACCGGGCGAGGTGCGGGTGTTCGCCCCCGGATACGCCCACGAGATGGTGAACGACGCGCTTGAACCAGCCGTCTCCCTGCACGTCTACTACCCGGCTCTGACCGAGATGCCGATGCATGCCGCCCGGTGCGCACCGGCCGCCCGGGACGTCGCCGTCGCCTGACAGACTGCGGTCATGCGAATTGTGGTTCTGGCCGGAGGTATCGGCGGCGCCCGCTTCCTGCGCGGCCTCAAGCGGGCCGCGCCCGAGGCGGAGATCACCGTGATCGGGAACACCGGTGACGACATCCATCTGTTCGGGCTCAAGGTCTGCCCCGACCTCGACACCGTGATGTACACGCTGGGCGGGGGCATCAACGAGGAACAGGGCTGGGGCCGTACGGACGAGAGCTTCCGGGTCAAGGAGGAGCTGGCGGCGTACGGGGTGGGTCCCGAGTGGTTCGGTCTCGGCGACCGCGACTTCGCCACGCATATCGTCCGTACGCAGATGCTGGCCGCCGGGTATCCCCTCAGCGCCGTCACCGAGGCGCTGTGCACCCGCTGGAACCCGGGCGTACGGCTGCTGCCGATGTCCGACGACCGGGTGGAGACCCATGTCGCCGTCGAGATCGACGGCGAGCGGAAGGTCGTCCACTTCCAGGAGTACTGGGTGAGGTTGCGCGCGTCGGTCCCCGCGGAGGCGATCGTGCCGGTCGGGGCCGACCAGGCGAAGCCCGCGCCGGGAGTGCTGGAGGCGATCGCCGCGGCGGACGTCATCCTCTTCCCGCCGTCCAACCCGGTCGTCAGCATCGGCACGATCCTGGCCGTCCCGGGGATCCGGGAGGCCCTCGCGGAGGCCGGGGTCCCGGTGGTGGGCCTCTCCCCCATTGTCGGGGGCGCGCCGGTGCGCGGGATGGCGGACAAGGTGCTCGCGGCGGTCGGGGTCGAGGCGACGGCGACGGCGGTCGCCGCGCACTACGGCTCCGGACTGCTGGACGGCTGGCTCGTCGACACGGTCGACGCGGACGCCGTCGCGACGGTGGAGGCGGCGGGGATCCGCTGCCGGGCCGTACCGCTGATGATGACCGACACGGACGCCACCGCGGAGATGGCCCGCCGGGCGCTGGAGCTGGCCGAGGAGGTACGGGCGTGACGGCGGGGGTCTCGTACGAGGTGTTCGCGGTCGACGGGCTGCCCGAGGTACGGCCGGGGGACGATCTCGCCGGGCTGATCGCCGCCGCCGGGCCGGGGCTCCGCGACGGGGACGTCCTTCTCGTCACCTCGAAGATCGTGAGCAAGGCGGAGGGGCGGATCCTGTCCGCCGCGGACCGTGAGGCGGCCATCGACGCGGAGACGGTACGGGTCGTGGCCCGGCGCGGCACGCTCCGTATCGTCGAGAACCGGCAGGGTCTGGTGATGGCGGCGGCCGGGGTCGACGCCTCCAACACTCCCGCCGGAACGGTCCTGTTGCTGCCCGAGGACCCCGACGCCTCGGCCCGTGCGGTCCGTGCGGGGCTGCGGGCGGCCCTCGGTGTCGACGTCGGGGTGATCGTGACGGACACCTCGGGGCGGCCGTGGCGCAACGGGCTGACGGATCTGGCGATCGGCGCGGCGGGGGTACGGGTCCTCGACGATCTGCGCGGCGGTACGGACACCCACGGCAATCCGCTGAATGTCACGGTCACCGCCGTCGCGGACGAACTCGCCGCCGCTGGCGACCTGGTCAAGGGGAAGACGTCGGGGCGGCCGGTCGCCGTCGTCCGCGGGCTCGGGCACCTCGTCGGTGAAGCGGCAGGACCGGACGGGGCGCGGGCGCTGGTACGGGGCGCGGCGGACGATCTGTTCCGGCTGGGAACGTCGGAGGCGGTACGGGAGGCGGTGACCCGGCGGCGTACGGTCCGCGAGTTCACCGAGGCGCCCGTCGACCCCGCGGCGGTCCGGCGGGCCGTCGCGGCGGCCGTCACCGCGCCCGCGCCGCACCACACGACGCCGTGGCGGTTCGTGCTGCTGGAGTCGGCGGCGGCCCGGACGGAGCTGCTGGACGCCATGCGCGAGGCGTGGATCGCGGATCTGCGGCGGGACGGGAAGTCCGAGGAGTCCGTGGCCCGGCGGGTCCGGCGGGGCGATGTGCTGCGCCGGGCGCCGTACCTCGTGGTGCCGTGCCTGGTCGTGGAGGGCTCCCACCACTACGGGGATCCGCGGCGGGACGGCGCGGAGCGGGAGATGTTCGTCGTCGCGACGGGCGCCGGGGTGCAGAACCTGCTGGTGGCGCTGGCGGGCGAGGGGCTTGGCTCGGCGTGGGTGTCGTCGACGATGTTCTGCCGTGATGTCGTACGGAAGGTGCTCGGGCTGCCGGAGGAGTGGGACCCCATGGGCGCGGTCGCCGTGGGGCACGCGGCGGCGGCGCCGAAGGAACGGCCGGCGCGGGACGCGTCGGCGTTCATCGAGGTGCGGTAGGGATTCCGGCGGGGTCGGTCGCCGGGGCTCCCCCGGAGACCGACCCCGCCGGTCAGAGGAGGCCGATGTCGACCCGGGGCATCTTCGGCTTGCGGCGGGGCGGCACCCGGCCGCTCAGGAGGACGTAGCGGGCCGCCCGGTGGCGCTGGCCCTCGTACGGCGCGAGGAGTTCCAGCATCGCCGCGTCGTCGGCGTCCCGATCGCCCGCGAGCGCCCAGCCGACGATCCGCGGCAGATGGAGATCGCCGACGGTCACCGCGTCCGGGGCGCCGTTGCTGCGCTGCACGGTCTCGGCGGAGGTCCACGGGCCGATGCCCGGGACCGCCTCCAGCCGGGCCCTGGCCGATTCGGGGTCCATCGCCGCGGCCTCCTCCATCCGGCGGGCCACTCGGACGGCCCGCAGGACGGTGGCGGCGCGCTTGTCGTCGACGCCCGCGCGATGCCACTCCCAGGACGGGATCAGCGCCCAGGTGCGGGGCTCGGGGATCACGTACAGACCACCGTGGCCGGGCATGAGGGCCGTGGGGCCGGGGGCGGGCTCCCCGTACTTCCGTACCAGCAGCCGCCAGGCCCGGTACGCCTCTTCTACGGTGACCTTCTGCTCCAGGATGGAGGGGATCAGCGACTCCGTCACCAGGCCGGTACGGGTCAGCCGCAGCCCGGGGCGGCGGTGGCGGGCCAGCGCGACGAGGCGGTGGCGGGGGGTGAAGGCGTCGGGTTCGTCGTCGGCGCCGAGGAGCGCGGGCAGGGTCTCCAGCAGCCACTCGGCGCCCGGGCCCCACGCCTCGGCCCCGACCTCGCCCGCGCCGGCCCGGACATGGACCCGGAGCGTGCCGGGGCCCGCGGGGGTGCGGGCGGTGCGCCAGACCGCGCCGTCGGGCGCGGTACGGAAGGTGGGGTCGGCCGGGCCGCGGCGGAGTACGCCGAGCACCAGCGCCAGATCCAGCGGAGCCGGCGGCCGCCAGGTCCTGGTGCCGGTGCCGCCCGGGGTGGCCGCGCCGCCCGGGGTGCCCGCGCCGTCCGGGGTGCCCGCGCCCGTGGTGTGCTCCGGGCCCGCGCCCGCGGCGGGTGCGCCCTCGACGAGGGCGGGGCGGGGGGAGAAACGGCCGGACACGGGATCCTCGGGGTGGCGGGACGACGGGGTGGTTACGAGGGTATCCCCGGGCGCGGCCCCTTTCCGAGGGGCGGAACCCCGGGGCGCCCGGGGGCGCGCGGAACTGCGCGACCAGCCACCGACGGCGCGCGGACGGAACTCCACGTCACCCCTACGGCGGGATACCGCCGTCCCGGGCACCGGCAGCGTCTGCCGGGTACCCCCGGCCCCGGACCTCACACCGTGAGTGGCTGGTCGCGCAGTTCCCCGCGCCCCTGGATACCCGTGGCCCAGCCACCCCGAGCAGGGACCGGGATACCCGGGGACGAGCCGCACCGCACGGGGGGCCGGGCGCCCGGGGTACCCGGGGGTGCGGTGTGTCCGGGGAGGGCCCGCGCCCCCGGATGACCGCGGACCGCCCGGAGGGCTAGGGGCGGCCCTGGTAGCCCGCTGATGAGGTGCGGATGGTGGGGAGGCGGTTGTAGAGGCGGGTGCCGGGGCAGTCGGTGGAGACGCCGTCGCGGTGGCCCGAGACCACATGGAAGCTGACCTTCCGGCCCCTCGCGTACTTGCCGCTGCCGCCCGATGTCAGCGTCACCTTGCCCTTGGGGTTCGCCGAGAACAGGCCCAGCTTCCAGGCGGTCAGCTTGGCCACCGCCGTCGACACGGCCGACGGCGGGGTCGTGCTCGTGAAGCTGCCCAGGACCGCGACGCCCATGGTGTTGGTGTTGAAGCCCAGCGTGTGGGCGCCCAGGACCGCCTTGGTGACGCCGCCCGCCCGGCCCTCGTAGATCGTGCCGCACTTGTCGACCGCGAAGTTGTAGCCGAAGTCCCGCCAGCCGCTGCTGACGACGTGGTAGCGGTAGATGCCGCGGAGTACGGACGGCGCCTGCTTGCAGGTGTAGTTGTTCCCGGTCGAGGTGTGGTGGACGAAGGCCGCCTTCACCGTCCCCGTGTAGACGTAGCCGCCCTCCCGCAGCGATTCGTTCGCGCCCCACCCCTTCCGGCTGACGATCGTCGGGCGGGGGCCGACGTACTTCTTCGCCGCGAAGAGGTCGGGGAAGGGGGGCCGGGCGAGCGCGCTCGGCAGCGGGCCCGACGCGGGCGCCACGGCGCGGGTCGCGGGCGAACCCGGGGCCGGGTCCGGGTCCGGTGGTGCCGGGTGCCGGGCTCCGGGTGCGGACGGCTCCGCCGCGCCCGGGTCCACCAGCTCCAGCCGGAGGCCCCGGGGCAGCGCCGTATCGGCGGCCCGGCCGCGTACCCGTACCTCCACGCCGTCCGAATCGCCCACCCACAGCGGGGCCGTGGCGCCGCGCAGCCGGGCGGATTCCGCCTCCGGTGTGCCGGGGTCGGCGCCGTGTCCTTCGGTGTGGGTCTCCACGTCCTGCCAGCCGGACCAGGTGCCCGTACCGGTGGTACGGGTGCGGATCTGGACCGTGCCTGGCAGTTCGGCGGCGGCGTCGTCCCAGACCACGCCGACGAGGGAGAAGGGGCGGACCCGGGGCTCGTACCGGCCGCGTTCGGGGAGCGCAGGGCCGGTCGGGGAGACCGAACGGGTGGACGGGGTGTCGGCGGTGGGGCTCTCGGGCAGCGGGAGCGACTGGGTGGTGCCGGGGACGTCGGGGGCTTTGGGAAGGAGTTCGGGTGCCCGTACGGGTTGGGCGCGGGGCGCCGGTGGGACGGCCCGCGGGGTGGTGGAGGCGGTCGCCGCCGACGCTCCCGAGGGCAGCGCGAGCGGGAGGACGAGCGCGGCACAGGCCGCGACACCGGTCGAGGAAGCCAGAAATCCACGCATGGAAGAGATCCTGAGGGCCCGTCGGGCGGTCCGCTCGCCCAAACCGGGCCGGGAAGGCCGGGGCGCTGCGGGCCGACCGGTGGACGGTGTCACCGGTACGAGGGACGCCGCCACCCGGGCGCGCGTAACCTTGCCGAGATGAACGCCAGCGACCGCACCCCCGCCGACCTGCTGCGATCCGCTCTCACCGCGGACCCGGGGCGCCCCTTGATCACTTTCTACGACGACGCCACCGGTGAGCGCGTGGAATTGTCCGTCGCCACCTTCGCCAATTGGGTGGCCAAGACATCGAATCTGCTCCAGGGCGACCTCGCCGCCGAGCCCGGCGACCGGCTCGCCCTGCTGCTGCCCGCCCACTGGCAGAGCGCCGTCTGGCTGCTCGCGTGCGCGTCGGTCGGGGTGACCGTCGAGATCGGCGGCGATCCGGCCGACGCCGACCTGGTGGTCAGCGGCCCCGACACGCTGGAAGAGGCGCGGGCCTGCGGCGGGGAGCGGGTCGCGCTGGCGCTGCGGCCGCTCGGCGGGCGTTTCCCGCAGCCGCCGGCCGGGTTCGCGGACTATGCGGTGGAGGTGCCGGGGCAGGGCGACCGGTTCGCCCCGTTCTCCCCGGTCGACCCGGCCGGTCCCGCGCTCGTCGTCGGCGGTGGGGCCGGGGAGACCGCGCTGACCGGCGCCGGGCTGGTCGAGCGGGCCCGCGCGGACGCGGACCGGCTGGGTCTCGCCCCGGGGTCCCGGCTGCTCACCGGTGCGTCGTACGGTTCCTGGGAGGGGCTGTCGGCGGGGCTCTACGCGCCCCTGGCGGCGGGCGCTTCGGTGGTGCTGTGCCGCCATCTCGACCAGGCGTCCGACGAGCAACTGGCGCGGCGGATCGAGAGCGAGCGGGTCACGGGGACGACCCTGCTGCCGGGCGGCGAGGCGGGTCTGGAAGACTCCTCGATCACCGGGGACGGCGCCTGACACAGGGGTCACGGCGGTCCCCCGCATGTCTGAAGACTCTCCTTACCCAGTTCCTCAGCACCTCCCGCACCACGAGAACCGTCGGAAGCACGGGAGCCGCCGGGCCGCGCCCGCGCGTCCACGCCCGCACGTACCCATGTCGTCGCGGCCCCAACTCCGTTGGAAGATCGGCCTTCGGCGCCGATCGGCCCCGGTTTTCGCACAACCAAGCGCCAGGCTCAGCCGTCTAGCCCTGCGATCGGCGGTCCAGCGCACCGCCGACGCCGTGAAGGATGGACGCAGAAGTGACGGACAGAGCCGGCACACCGACGGGCCCCGAGGGGTCGGACGACGCAGCCGGTGAGCCGACGGGCGAGAAGGCGAGCGGGGAGGCGAGCGGGGAGACCGGGGAAGCCGAGGGGCGTACGGCCCCGGACCCCGCCCCCGGCCCCGCCCGCGAAGACGCGAGCCCCACCCCGGACACCACGACGGACGATGCCACCGAGCGCGCCGAGCGCGCCGAGCGCGTCGCCGACGACGCCCCGGCCGCGCCCCGCCGCAAGCGGCGCTGGCTGCGGTGGACGGCGCTCGCCGTCTCCGTCGTGCTGCTCGGGGGCGCGGCCACGACCTGGTGGTTCTACCGCAAGCTCGAAGGCAACATCACCACCGACACCGCGACCGCCGTCGAGCTGAGGACGCACGAGAAGGAGCGGCCGGTCCCGATCTCACTCGACGCCAAGAACATCCTGCTGATGGGCTCCGACACCCGCCGGGGCGAGGGCAACAGCAAGTACGGGCGGGACGACGGCGGCAGCCAGCGCGCGGACACGGTGATCCTGCTGCACATAGCCGCGGACCGGCAGAGTTCGACATCGGTGTCGATACCGCGGGACCTGATGACGACGGTCCCGTCCTGCCGCCGCCCGGACGGCACCCGGTCCCGGGAGCAGCTCGCGCAGTTCAACTCGGCTTTCGAGCTGGGCGGCGCGGCCTGCACGATCAGGACCGTCGAGCTGATGACGGGCATACGGATCGATCACCACCTGGTCGTCGACTTCCGCGGCTTCACCGACATGGTCGACGCGGTGGACGGGGTCGAGGTGTGCCTCAAGGAGCCGGTCGACGACCCGGACGCGCATCTCGTGCTGCCGTCCGGGCGGCAGAAGCTCGACGGCGCGGAGGCGCTCGGCTACGTACGCGCCCGGAAGTCGATCGGGAACGGCAGCGACACCGAGCGGATGGACCGGCAGCAGCAGTTCCTGGGGTCCCTGGTGAAGAAGGTGCAGAGCGACGGGGTGCTGCTCAACCCGGGGAAGCTCTATCCGGTGCTGGACGCGGCGACCAAGTCGCTGACGACCGACCCCGGTCTGGACTCCCTGAAGGAGCTGTACGACCTCACGCGCTCGTTGCGGAGCATCCCGACCGAGAACATCCAGTTCCTCACGGTTCCCCGGCGCCCCTGGGTGAACAATATAAACCGGGACGAACTGGTACAGCCCCAGGCGACGGATCTCTTCCGGCAGTTGCGGGAGGACACCCCCATCACCGTCCTGGCGCGCGGGAACGGGAAGACGGAACGTATCAGCGCTCCGGGCACCTCTCCGTCGGGGAGCCCGTCGGGTTCTCCGACGGGCTCCCCCTCGGGTTCGCCCACCGGCAGCCCCGGCTTCGCGGGGACGAACGCGGCGGTGGGCGTATGTGACTGAATCGTGTGGTGTGAGTAAAGCGATGCCCAAGCAAGGTCCCAGGCCAGACGGATTGGGCAGATTGCCCCTTGTAAGCGTCGTGGAATTCGTCACCGGCGTCGCTCCGCATTGACCTGGGCGGTTAATGTGACGCGATCCGGTACGCGGACCCGCGCCGCGCACCGCTGAGATCGAGACACCGGGCGCCCTCGGGGGAAGGCGCTTCGCGTGGCCACCGACGGAGGACTCAGAAAACCGTGGATGCGCAGAGCCGCGGCCGGGCCGACGACATCGACCCCGCCGACCAGTGGGTGTTCAACCCGCAGACCGGCAATTACGAATTGCGACTGGATCATTCCGCAGCGCAGTCGTCTCCGTCCGCCGCGCCCGAGCACCCGAGAACTCCAGGCCCGCGCACCCCGTCCGAGCACGGGGACGGGGGATACGGCGGGCGCGGGGGTCACCACCCCGGCGCCACCACGCGTGGCACCGGTACGGGCACAGGCACAGGCACAGGTGCCGGTACAGGTGCCGGTACAGGTACGGGCCGGGGCACCGGCCGGGGTACGGACGCCGGGGAGACCGATACCGGCGTCCCCGGCCAGGTCCCCGTACCGGGCCAGCGGCGGCGCTCCCGCGACGGCTCCGGCGGCGGTGGTACGCCTCCGGGCGGTCCCGGCCGCCGGAAGCGCAAGCAGGGCGCGTCCCGCAAGAAGAAGATCCTCATGTGGACCGGCGGCGGTCTCGCCCTGGTGCTCACGGCGGGCGCGATCACCGGCTTCGTGATCTACCAGCGCCTCGACGGCAATCTGAACACCGTGGACGTGGTGGGCGGCGCCAACAGCTTCAAGAAGGACCAGGCCGTCAACATCCTGGTCATCGGTACGGACAAGCGGACCGGCAAGGGCAATACGGCCTACGGCGACCGGGAGAGCAAGGGTCATGCCGACACGATGATCCTCTTCCATGTCTCCAAGGACCGGTCGAACGCCACCGCGCTCTCCATTCCCCGGGACCTGATCACCGACATCCCCGACTGCCAGGTCAAGAAGGACGGGGAGATCACCACCATCCCGGGGACGTCGAACACCCGGTTCAACGAGAGCCTCGGGGTCTCGGGACGCGACCCGGGCTGCACCATGCGTACGGTCGAGGAGATGTCGGGGATCCCCGTCGACCACTTCATGATGGCCGACTTCAACGCGGTGAAGGAGTTGTCGACGGCGGTGGGCGGGGTCGAGGTCTGCCTCGACAAGCCCATCAACGACAAGGACTCCAAACTGAACCTGTCGGCGGGAAAACACGTCGTCAAGGGTGAGGAGGCCCTGGCGTTCGTGCGGACCCGCAAGTCCGTGGGCCACGGCAGCGATCTCAGCAGGATCGAGATCCAGCAGCAGTTCCTCAGCTCGATGATCCGCAAGATGAAGTCCGGCGACACCCTGACCAGCCCCACGAAGATGTGGGACCTGGCGAACGCGGCCACCAAGGCGCTCACGGTCGACACCGGCATAGGAAGCATCAAGAAGCTCCAGAGCCTCGGCCTGGAGCTGGCGAAGGTCAACACCAAGAACATCACCTTCACGACGGTGCCCGTCAGGGACAACTCCGACGGCGCGACGGTACTGCTGGAGGAGTCGCAGGCCAGGCCGTTGTTCTCGATGATCGAGAACGATGTGTCGCTGACCGAGGTCGAGAAGAAGGAGAAGGCCGCCGGGAAGAAGACACCGGGACCGCTCGACGGCCCCCGGGCACAGGCGTCCGACGTCCGGGTCGCGGTCTACAACGGCAGCGACACCACGGGCGCCGCGAGCGCCACGCTGACCTGGCTCCAGGGCAAGGGCGTGAACAAGTCCAGCAATGAGGCGAACGCCCCGCAGAACATCGCCAAGACGACTCTGGAGTACGGCCCCAACCAGGCCGACCAGGCGCGCAAGCTCGCGGACCTGATGGGCCTGCCCGCCGCGGCGCTGAAGCAGAAGGCGGCGGACGCGCAGGGACGTGAGCCGATGGTGCTCACGCTGGGCGCCGACTTCGAGGGCGCCGGGATCCCGGTCTCCGCCGCGAACGCCAAGGTGCCCGAGGGCGTCAAGAAGGTCGAAGCAGACAAACAGAAGTGCGCCGCGTGACCTCGGCACATCCGATCGGATCCCGGTCCCCTCGGCGCACCTGACACAGGGGACTTTGGGGTGGGACAGAACCACGCACGGGGGAGGGGGAACCGGGACGGCGGCGCAGACCGCCGCGCCGGGGACTCCGGCTGGGGCGATATACCCGGCCAAGGTTCGGCGGGTCACGGCCCGCGCGGCCGGGGCGCCGAAGGAGGCGGCCGTGGCGGCGACGGAGGCGGCGAGGGCCGCCGTACGACGGTGGCCACCGCGTCCGACGACGGCCGGGGGCCCGACGACGGACCACCGGGCGGCGGGCGGGCGGCCCGCCGCAAGGGCGGTGGAGACGGCGGCAGGGCCGGCGGCAGGGCGGCCGACCGGCGCGGACGCCGCAAGCGCGCCCTCGTCTGGACGGCCGGAGTGCTGTCGTTCCTGGTGCTCGGCACCGCGGGCGCGGGCTATCTCTACTACGAGCATCTCAACAGCAAGCTCAAAAAGGACGAGCTGAATCTCGGCAAGGACATGGGCGACCACAAGCCCAACGCGGCGGGACAGACCCCGCTCAATATCCTGCTGATCGGCTCCGACGCCCGGAACAGCAAGGCGAACCAGCGGCTGGGCGGCGCCAAGAAGACCTTCAACGCGCCCCCGCTCGCCGATGTGCAGATGCTGATCCATGTCTCCGCGGACCGCTCCAACATCTCCGTACTGAGCATGCCGCGGGACACGATGCTGGAGATACCCGAGTGCCGGGACAAGAAGAAGAACAAGACCCATCCGGCCCTGGAGTTCGCCCAGACCAACGAGTCCCTGAACCGCGGCGGTCCCGGGTGCACGGTGGCGACCTGGTACAACCTGACCGGGATACCCATCGACCACTTCATGATGATCGAATTCGAGGGTGTGGTCTCGATGGCCGACGCGATCGGCGGCGTACCGGTCTGCGTCGACAAGAACGTCCACTCCCTCACCCGCGACGGCAAGGGCTCCAATCTGAAGCTGAAGGAGGGCACCACCTACATCAAGGGCGAGCAGGCCCTCCAGTGGCTGCGGACCCGCTACGGCTTCGGTGACGGCACGGATCTGTACCGGGCCAGGGCGCAGCAGATGTATATGACCTCGATGGTGCGGGAGTTGCGGAAGAACACCAAGCTCACCGACCCCAACAAGCTGCGCAAGCTGGCGGAGGCGGCGATCGAGTCGCTGACCGTCAGCGACACCGTCAACTCGGTGAAGAAGCTGCTGGACATCGGGAACGACCTGAAGAAGGTCCCGGCGAACCGGATGACCACCGTGACGATGCCGAACGTCTACTCGTCGCGGCGGCCGGGGAAGGTGGAGCCGGAGCCCGGGGCGGCCGAGGAGGTCTTCCGGAAGATCCGTGAGGACATCGCGCTGGACGGCAAGGACAAGCCGAAGAAGCCCGCGGCCGGGAAGACGCCGGTGTCGAAGGATCCGGCGGCCCCGGCAGGGGAGATCTCGGTCCGGGTGCAGAACGGTACGGACGGGGACGGGCTGGCCCCGGCGCGCGGCCGGGCCGGCGAGATCGCGGGCGCGCTCGGCGCGAAGGGCTTCACGCAGGCGGTCACGTCGTCGGTGAGGAACCCGAAGGCGAAGACGGTGATCCGGTACGGCGCCGACGACTTGGCGGGTGACGCCCAGGCGGTCGCGAAGGCGCTGGGGGTGCCGCTGTCGGCGGTGGTGAAGGCCCCGGCGGCGGACGGGTTGACCGGGATCACCCTGACGGTCGGCGCGGACTGGCGGACGGGCGACAGCTTCCCGAAGGCGCAGGCGAAGCCGGCCGGCGACAAGCTGCCGGAGTCGGCGCAGGCGCTGAACGGCGGCGACGACAAGGCGTGTATGCCCGTACAGGAGGGCTACACCTGGTAAGGCGCGAGACGGCAGAAGAGAGCGGGGCCCGGCGGCCGGAGAGCCGCCGGGCCCCGCTCGCGTACTCGATCAGGCGGCGGGCGTCGGGTTCGTGGACTTTGCCGGGCCGGTCGCCGTGACCGCGGGACGGCGGCTCGCGATGACCTTCTTCGCCAGGGACCGGGGGCTGGTGAGGAAGCCGAAGCCCCACGACATATGCATGGTCGCCAGCGCCACCGGGATCCACAGCCGGGCCTTCGGCGGCAGTCCCTTGCCCGCCGGTACGGAACCGGCGGTGATCGCGGCCAGATAGCCGCCGGGGACGATCAGCGCCCAGGGCGTCAGCACCGCACCCGCCACGAGCCCCGCGGCGATCGCGCAGACCGCGACCGGCGGTGCCAGATAGCGGGGGTTGATGGAGCCGCGGTGGAAGCGGGCGACGACATGCCGCCAGCGGCCGTAGTCCTTGTACTGCTTGGCCAGCGCGCGGACCGAAGGGCGGGGCCGGTAGCTCACCCTCAGCTCGGGCGAGAACCAGATCGCGCCGCCCGCCTCACGGATGCGGTAGTTCAGCTCCCAGTCCTGGGCGCGGACGAACTCCACGTTGTAGCCGCCCTGCCGTTCCAGCGCCTCCCGGCGGAAGACGCCGAGATAGACGGTCTCGGCGGGCCCGGCGGCGCCTCCCGTGTGGAAGGCGGCGTTGCCGACCCCGATCTTCGACGTCATCGCGGCGGCGACGGCGCGCTCCCAGTCGTTCTCGCCCTCGGCGTGCATGATGCCGCCGACGTTCTGGGCGCCGGTCTCCTCCAGGAGCCGGACGGCCGTGGCGATGTAGTTCGCGGAGAGCATGCCGTGCCCGTCGACGCGTACCACGATCGGATGGGACGACGCCTTGATGGCGGCGTTGAGCGCGGCCGGGGTACGACCGGTCGGATTGGGCACCGTACGGACCCGGGGGTCCTCACGGACCAGTTCGGCGGCGATCTCGTCGGTACGGTCCGTGGACGGGCCGAGCGCGATCACCACCTCCATCTCGCCGTCGTACTCCTGGCCGAGGATGTGACGGACCGAGTTGCGCAGATGCCGCTCCTCATTGAGGACCGGCATGATCACGGAGACAGGTGGCGTGGCGTTCATCGCCCGCCACGTTACCGCGAATGGGGGACACGGACGCGCGGCGGCCGTCCGGTGCGACCGGCCGCCGATCGTATGGGCCTACGGTGTGCTGGATTCGCCCTTGTAGCCGCATCCGTCCTCACCCGTCCGGGAACGTTCACGGACGTCCTCGCAGCCGGAGGCCCCGCGCCGCATGAAGTCACCACGAGTAGTCATACGTTCATGGGATTGAGCCGGTCGCCCGGCTCGTCACCCGTTCGCCGCCCGCCCCCTTCACTCTTTCGGACCACGGTCCCGTCCGGACCCCGGCCCCTGACCCGGGACCCCTGACCCGGACCCCCGACCCGGTCCGCCGACGCCCGCGGAGGTGTCCCTCTCGTGCCCCCACCGCCCCGCTCCCCCCGCCCCCGACCGCCGCGCCCCGCAGCGCCCCGGGTCAGGGCCGCGGGCAGACGTCCGGCGCCGCCGCCGCGGCGTACGCGGTGGGCGCTGCGGGCCGTGACGGCGCTGTCGGTACTGGTCCTGGCGGCCGGGGCGATCGGGCACGCGCTGATGTCGGGGATCGACACCGGGATCGCGCGGGTGGACCCGTTCCGGGACATGAAGAACCGTCCGGCGGGCGGGCACGGCACCAATCTGCTGGTGGTCGGTACCGACGGCCGGGAGAAGATCACCGGGACGGAGAAGGAGAAGTACCGGCTGGGCGGAGCGCCCTGCAACTGCACGGACACGATCATGCTGGTGCACATCTCGCGGAACCGGGACCGGGCGAGCGTCGTCAGCCTGCCGCGCGACAGCTACGCCGAGCTGCCCGCGCATACCGACCGGACCAGCGGCCGGACGCACAAACCGCATCCGGTGAAGCTGAACGCGGCGTACGCGGAGGGCGGCCCGGCCCTGACCGTACGGGCCGTGGAGCGGCTGACGCGGGTGAAGATCGACCACTATCTGGAGGTCGACTTCACCAGCTTCATGAAGACGGTCGACGCCGTCGGCGGTGTGGACATCTGTACCGCGAGCCCGATGAAGGACAAGTACACCGGGCTCGACCTGCCCGCGGGCAACCACCGGCTCGACGGCGGGCAGGCGCTCCAGTACGTCCGCTCCCGCCATGTCGACGGCGCGAGCGATCTGGGCCGGATGCAGCGCCAGCAGCGGTTCCTCGCGGCGCTGGTCAAGGAGGTCGGGGGTACCGGGATCATGCTCAATCCGGTGCGGTTCCGGCAGGTGGCGTCGACGATGCTGGGCTCGGTGCGGGCGGACCGGGACTTCGGTACGGACGAGCTGCTGGCGCTGGGCCGGGCGATGCGCGGCTTCTCGGCGGCGTCGTCGGAGTTCGCCTCCGTACCGGTCGCGTCCGGTGTCCGCCGGGTGCCGGGCGGCGGCTCGGCGGTGGCCTGGGACCGGGCGAAGGCGGACCGGCTGTTCCGGATGATCCGGGAGGACCGTCCGCTGGCGGGTGCCGGGCTGCGGAAGCCGGGCCAGCGGCGGACGCTGGTGGAGGTCTCCCCGCGGCAGATCCGGGTGCAGGTCTACAACGGGACGCGGACGGACGGTCTGGGCCGCCGGGTGGACGCGGCGCTGCGCGGTACCGGCTTCGACACCACCCGGACGCCGCGGAACGGGACCGGCCACGAGGAGGACCGTACCTTCATCTCGTACGACCCCCGCTGGGACCGCTCCGCGAAGGCGCTGGCCACGGCGCTCAAGGGATGCGAGACCCGGCCGGTGAAGGGCCTGGGGCGGACCCTGCGGGTGACGGCGGGCAAGGACTACTCCGGGGTGGTGCCGGTCCGGGCCGAGAATGTGTACGAGGGCGAGTTCGGGGCGGTACGGGGCGACGAGGTGGTC
This sequence comes from Streptomyces sp. NPDC059248, assembly GCF_042753905.1. Taxonomy (NCBI): domain Bacteria; kingdom Bacillati; phylum Actinomycetota; class Actinomycetes; order Kitasatosporales; family Streptomycetaceae; genus Streptomyces; species Streptomyces sp. NPDC059248. The sequence continues at coordinate 34,892 of NZ_JBHYZV010000042.1, forward strand.
TGCCCCTGATGCTTCGGGACCCCGGGTGCCGGGCCCCCGGGGTCCCTGGCCCTGGCGGCCCTGGGGCCCCTGGGGCCCCTGGGGTCAGTCCTGCATGCCGTCGGCGGCGCGCTGCTCCCGCAGTTCCTTGATCGCCCGGCGGCGGGCCAGCCGGTGCGTCCGGCGGATCTGGGCCTCCTGGTAGCGCCGCTTGTCGCGCTCGGTCTCCGGGACCACCTGCGGTACGGGCCGGGGCTTGCCATCCCCGTCGACGGCGGCGAAGACGAGATACGCGGAGCCGACCTGCTGGGCGGGGGTCGACTCGTTCCACCGCTCGGCCAGTACCCGGACCCCGACCTCCATGGAGGACCGGCCGGTCCAGTTGACCTGGGCCTTCACATGGACCAGATCGCCGACCCTGACCGGCTCCAGGAAGACCATCTCGTCCATGGAGGCGGTGACGGCGGGCCCGCCGGAGTGCCGACCCGCGACCGCGCCCGCCGCGTCGTCGACCAGCTTCATGATCACCCCGCCGTGGACGGTGCCGAGCAGGTTGGTGTCGCTGCCGGTCATGATGTGGCTGAGGGTGGTGCGGGAGGCGGAGGTCGGCTTGTCCGGGATCGCCGGCCCGCCCTTCTCCGCCACGTGCTGGACGTGATCTGTCATGCCTTCCACCCTAAGCGGGACATGCCGCACATCCGTCCGCTTCCCGGCCCCGCCCGACCCCGGCCGACCCCGGCCGAGGGGGCTCGGAACGGCCCGTGACCGCCCGGCCACGGGGTCGCGCCGACACTCTTCGGACATCCGGCGACGAATGCCACAGCTCTGCTACGAGGCCGCCCCGAAACCGCACCCGCCCTGTCGGGCCGGCCGTGTGATTCGGCACACTGATCACATGAACGATTGGCCCGATGGGTACGGACGAGGCAGCCGGGGCGAGCAGCCCGAAGGCGCGCGGGCGATGCGCCATGTGCAGCGCCCCCAGGTCCCACCGCAGCAGTCGCAGGGGTACGACGACCACCAGGGACCGGCCCCGTACGACAGCGGGTACAACACGGGCCAGGTCTACGGCGGCCCGTCGGGCCACGGTCATCAGCAGGGCGGTCCCCACGGCCCGCACGCCCCCCACAACCCGCACGACCCGCACGACCCGCACGGTCAGGGTCCGGGGCAGCCGCCGCCCGGCGGTCCGCCCGGGCCGCCACCCGGCTCCCAGCCGTACCGGCAGCCGCCGGACTGGCGGCGCCGGATAAAGATCGGCTCCCTGGCGCTGGTGATCACCCTGCTCGTGGTGTCCATCGGGACGTACTTCTGGGCCGACTCCAAGGTCAAGCGGGAGGTCGACCTCTCCAAGGTGATCGAGCGGCCCAAGGGCGGCGAGTGCACGACGTATCTGATCGTCGGCTCCGACAGCCGTGAGGGCCTGTCGGCCGAGGACAAGAAGCGGCTGCGGACCGGGTCGTCGGAGGGCAAGCGCACCGACTCGATGATGATCCTCGCCGACTGCTCGCGCGGCCCGGTGATGGTGTCCCTGCCGCGCGACTCCGATGTGGAGATCCCGTCCTTCAAGGGGTCGGAGTCCGGTAAGACGTTCCCGGCCAAGGGGCAGCGGACAAAGCTGAACGCGGCGTACGCGATGGACGGGCCTGAGCTGCTGGTCCGTACCGTCGAGCACAACACCGGGCTGCGGATCGACCACTACGCGGAGATCGGTTTCGCGGGCTTCGCGGAGATCGTGGACGCCATCGGCGGGGTCGAGATGGACATCCCGAAGGCGTTCAAGGACAAGAAGTCGGGCGCGGACTTCAAGGCGGGCAAGCAGACCCTCGACGGCGAGGAGGCGCTGGCGTTCGTCCGCACCCGGTACGCCTTCGCCGGGTCGGACCTGGACCGGACGAAGAACCAGCAGAAGTTCCTGGCGGCGCTGGCGAGCCAGACGGCGACCCCGGGCACGATCCTCAACCCGTTCAAGCTGTATCCGACGATGGGCGCGGGCCTCGACACCGTCATCGTGGACAAGGACATGTCCCTGTGGGACCTGAGCCAGATGTTCTTCGCGATGAAGGGCGTCACGGGCGGCGACGGCACCTCGATGAACATCCCGATCTCGGGCACCAGGGGCGGCAACCTGACCTGGGACAAGGCGAAGGTGAAGCAGCTCGTGGAGCAGATCGAGAAGGACGAGAAGATCACCGTCACCGAGCGATGACGGCGGGCCTTCGGCCGTAGAGTGGGGGAGAACGAAAGTTCTCCCCCACTTTTCCTTTGAGCCCCCGGGAGGGACGACGGTGGACGCGCGAACGGCGGAACTGCGGGCGGTCGACACGGCCCTGACCCTCTTCGGGGAGCGCGGTGTGCAGGCCGTCGGGATGGACGCGATCCGGACCGCGTCCGGGGTCTCCCTCAAGCGGCTCTATCAGCTCTTCCCGTCCAAGGACGCCCTGGTCGAAGCGGTGCTGCGGCGCCGGGACGAGGAGGTACGGACGGCGATCGCGGCCCATGCGGAGGCGTCGGGCGCGGTGTCGGCGTACGACCGGGCGCTGGACGTCTTCGACCATCTCGCCCGGTGGTTCGAAGAGCCCGGCTTCCGGGGCTGCTCCTTCATCAACGCGTACGGGGAGCTGGGCGGGGTCTCCCCGGGCGTGGCGGACCTGGCGCGGGCGCACAAGGCCGCGGTGCGCGACTACTTCTCGGGGCTCGTCGCCGAGCTGGGCGGGCCGCCGGTGCTGGGGGCGCAGCTGGCGATCCTGGCGGACGGGGCGATGGCGACGGCGGCGATCAGCGGTACGCCGCGGGCGGCGGGCGAGGCGAAGGCGGCGGCGCGGGTGCTGCTGGACGCGGCCCTGAGTTCCGGGGAGGGTCAGGGCGGCCCGGAGCCGTGCAGCCAGAACGCCCCGTAGCCGGCGGATCCGGCCGCCAGCACCCCGATCACGGTCCACACCACGGGTCTCCTCGCCCGGGCGAGGGCGAGGGCAGCGGGGATCAGCAGCGGGAAGGCGGGCATCAGGAGCCGCGGCTTGGAGCCGAAGTAGCCCGATGAGCACAGGGCGAGGGCGGTGACGATGCCGCAGTACACCAGGAGGGGCGCGGGCTGCCCCTGCCGTACCCCGCGTCCGTAGAGCCAGAGCAGACCGGCGACCCCGGCGGCGAGCGCGAGGCCCGCGGGCGGGGTGGTGGCGATCAGATCGCCGATGAAGCGGGCGAAGGCGAGCCCGCCGTCGAAGCCGTTGCCCCAGGCGCCCTGGACGTCGAGATAGCCGAAGACGGGGTCGCCCTCGCGGACCCCGACCCACAGGACGTACCCGGCGGCGCCGAGGGGCGCGATCAGGGCCCCGGTGAGCGGCCGCCACCGGGGGGTGGCGGGGGTTTCGGAGGTGCCGCGCCGGAGGGCGGCGTACGCCCCCACCCAGACGGCGGCGGCCACCGCGAGCCCCACGGGGCGGGTGAGCCCGGCGAGGGACGCGAGCAGCCCGGCGGTGAGCCAGTGGCCGCGGACCACCGCGTACAGCGACCAGGCGGCCAGGGCCGTGAACAGCGACTCGCTGTACGCCATGGACTGCACGATCCCGACCGGCAGCGCCGCGTACAGCGCCACGGTCAGCACCCCGGCGCGCCGCCCGTACAGCAGGGCCACGAGTCGGTGGATGCCCCAGGCGGCGGCGAGCGACGCGACGGCGCTCACCACGAGACCGGCGTCGGCGGGCGACAGCGGGGTGCCGGCCGAGATCCCCTCCTCCAGCCACGGCAGCAGCGGGAAGAACGCCATATCGGAGAGGACCCGCCCGTCGGGCGCGGTGAGGGTGAAGTCGTAGCCGTGCTCGACGACCCGTACGTACCAGAGCGCGTCCCACCGCTCGGCGAGCAGTTGATGCGCGTCGCGATCGGCGACGGCCGCCCAGAGGAACAGCGCGGCGATGCCGAGCAGCCGGATCGCGGCATAGACGGCGAGTGCGGGCCCGGCGTCCCGCAATCCGTCCCGGAACGCCCGCCCCCCACCGCCGCCCTGCCACCGGATCCGGTCCGCCGTGTCGATGGGGGTACGGGTCACGCCTGGTCCTGGTGCTCGGGTCGTCGTACGGAACCCGACCAGTATCCGTGACGGGCTCCTACGGCAGGTTGCGGGCCATGACGATGCGCTGGATCTGGTTGGTGCCCTCGTAGATCTGGGTGATCTTGGCGTCGCGCATCATGCGCTCCAGCGGGTAGTCGCGGGTGTAGCCGTAGCCGCCGAGGAGCTGGACCGCGTCCGTGGTGACCTCCATGGCGACGTCGGATGCGAAGCACTTGGCCGCGGCGCCGAAGAAGGTGAGGTCCGCATCGACGCGCTCGGACTTGGCCGCCGCCGCGTACGTCAGCTGGCGGGCCGCCTCCAGCTTCATGGCCATGTCGGCGAGCATGAACTGGACGCCCTGGAAGTCGCCGATCGGCTTGCCGAACTGCTTGCGTTCGAGGACGTAGCCCTTGGCGTAGTCCAGCGCGCCCTGGGCCACGCCGAGGGCCTGGGCGGCGATGGTGATACGGGTGTGGTCGAGGGTCTTCATCGCGGTGGCGAAGCCCGTGCCCTCGGGGCCGATCATGCGGTCGGCGGGGATGCGGACGTTGTCGAAGTAGACCTCGCGGGTCGGGGAGCCCTTGATGCCGAGCTTCTTCTCCGGGGCGCCGAAGGAGACGCCTTCGTCGGACTTCTCGACCACGAAGGCCGAGATGCCCTTGGAGCGCTTCTCCGGGTCGGTGACGGCCATGACCGTGTAGTACTCGGAGACGCCCGCGTTGGTGATCCAGCGCTTCACGCCGTTGAGCACCCAGTGGTCGCCGTCGCGGACGGCGCGGGTCTTCATCCCGGCGGCGTCGGAGCCCGCGTCGGGCTCGGAGAGGGCGTACGAGAACATCGCGTCGCCCTTGGCCAGCGGGCCGAGGTACTTGGCCTTCAGCTCCTCGGAGCCGGAGAGCATCACGGGGAGCGACCCGAGCTTGTTGACGGCGGGGATCAGGGAGGACGAGACGCAGACCCGGGCGACCTCCTCGATCACGATCACGGTGGCCAGCGCGTCGGCGCCCGCGCCGCCGTAGGTCTCGGGGACGTGGACGGCGTGCAGATCGCCCGCGACCAGCGCGTCCAGCGCCTCCTGCGGGAAACGGGCCTGCTCGTCGACGTCGGCGGCGAACGGGGCGATCTTCGCCTCGGCCAGGGAGCGGACGGCGTCGCGGAGCATGTCGTGCTCGTCGGACGGGCGGTACAGGTCGAATTCAGCCGATCCGGCCACGTTCTCTCACTCCCCAATGACGTTCACTACCGTTAAGTAACCCATGGTAGGACCGTCGCCCCCGTCGGCATAGGTGACCTGCGCGACAGCCGGGGAACGGCGGCCCGGACCACGCGGTTATGCTCGGGCCGTCCCGCCGGGTAGGTATTTGGAGTGCGCATGGCCCTGAAGATCACCGTGATCGGTACCGGCTACCTCGGTGCCACGCACGCCGCGGCCATGGCCGAGCTGGGCTTCGAGGTCCTCGGGCTCGATGTCGTACCCGAGAAGATCGAGATGCTGGCGGCCGGGCGCGTACCGATGTACGAGCCGGGGTTGGAGGAGCTGCTGGCCCGGCACGTCGCCGGGATCGAGGGCTCCACCGGGCGGCTGCGGTTCACCACCTCCTGGGAGGAGGTCGGGGCCTTCGGCGACGTCCACTTCGTCTGTGTGAACACTCCGCAGAAGCACGGCGAGTACGCCTGCGACATGAGCTATGTGGACGCCGCGTTCACATCGCTCGCCCCGCATCTGACGCGGTCGGCGCTGGTCGTCGGCAAGTCGACCGTGCCGGTCGGCAGCGCCGAGCGGCTGGCCGGGCTGCTGCGCGAGCTGGCGCCCGGCGATGTCGAGCTGGCCTGGAACCCCGAGTTCCTGCGGGAGGGCTTCGCCGTCCGGGACACCCTCCACCCCGACCGGGTCGTGGTGGGCGTGGAGAGCGAGCGGGCCGAGAAGCTGCTGCGGGAGGTGTACGCCGGGCCCGTCGGCGAGGGCTCCCCGTTCGTCGTCACCGACTTCCCCACCGCCGAGCTGGTGAAGACGTCCGCGAACTCCTTCCTGGCGACGAAGATCTCCTTCATCAACGCCATGGCGGAGGTCTGCGAGGCCGCGGGCGGCGACGTCGCCAAGCTGGCGGAGGCCATCGGGCACGACGACCGGATCGGGAAGAAATTCCTGCGGGCCGGCATCGGCTTCGGCGGCGGCTGTCTGCCCAAGGACATCCGCGCCTTCATGGCCCGCGCCGGCGAGCTGGGCGCCGACCAGGCCCTCACCTTCCTGCGGGAGGTCGACTCGATCAATATGCGGCGCCGCTCCCATATGGTCGAGCTGGCCCGTGAGGCGGTCGGCGGGTCCTTCCTCGGGAAGCGGGTCGCGGTCCTGGGCGCCACCTTCAAGCCGGACTCGGACGATGTACGCGACTCCCCCGCCCTCAATGTCGCGGGGCAGATCCACCTCCAGGGCGGACAGGTCACGGTCTACGACCCCAAGGGCATGACCAACGCGCGGGCCCTGTTCCCGACGCTGGCGTACGCGGACTCCGCGCTCGCCGCGGTCCGGGGCGCCGACGTGGTCCTGCACCTCACGGAGTGGGGCGAGTTCCGCGATCTCGACCCGGCGGAGCTGGGCGACGCCGTCGTCGGCCGGGTCGTCCTCGACGGGCGCAACACCCTCGACCCGGCCGCGTGGCGCGAGGCCGGCTGGACGTACCGGGCGATGGGCCGCCCGACGGCCTAGCTTTTCGGGGGTGGCGGGGCCCGTCCGGGCGTGGGTGGCGGAGTCGCGCCGGGTGCCCGTCCGGGCGTGGTGGCGGAGTCGCGCCGAGCGCCCAGCCGGGCGGGGTAGACGAGCGACCGCGCGCCGTCGGTGGCTGGGCGCGCAGTTCCCCGCGCCCCTAAAAACCCGGGCTCGCCCGGCAGCTTCAGGCCGGATACGGTCCGCGGACCGAAGGTGGCTGATCGCGCAGTTCCGCCCCCTATGCCTTCGGCAATGGGGGGACCCCCAGCGCCCATAAAGACCCGGGCTCGCCCGGCCCGCGCCCTGCGGAGGGCCTGGATCAGGGAATCCAGGGGCGCGGGGAACTGCGCGACAAGCCACTCACGGTCCGCGGACCGGATATGACCTGCGGTCGCCGGGCGCGGCCGGAACACCGGGCCGCCCTGAGGGCCACGGCCTCCCACGGCGCGGGGCTCAGCACGGGTCCCGGGGCGCGCGGCGGGGGCCGCTCCTCGCGCGGTAGGCGCGCATTTTGGCGCGGGCGCCGCAGACCGACATGGAGCACCAGCGGCCGCGGGCCGCGGGGCTGCGGTCGTAGTAGGCCCAGCGGCAGGTCTCCGCCTCGCAGCACTTCAGCCGCAGCCAGGTGCCCGTGGTGAGCGATGCGGCGATCGCGGCGGCCACCCGCGCCGCCAGGGCGGGTGCGGCGCCGGGCGCCGGGGTCAGGGTCGCGGCGCCGTCGTCGGTGACCGTGACCGCGAGGGGCGCGCCGGCGAGCAGGCGCCCGAGTTCGGCGGGGCGCGGGCCGCCGGGGACGGTATGGCCCGCGTGGGCCAGCAGGGCGGACCGCAGCGCCTCGCGCAGCTCGCGGGCGGCGGGCACGTCGTCGGGCGTCAGACCGAAGGGGGCACGGCCGTCCGGGGTGTCCAAGGCGTCCGCCCCGGACTCCAGGTCCAGCGTGTTCACCAGCGCCTCGATCAGCGCCAGGCCGCCGGGCGCGGCTTGCCTCTCATTCACCCTTGCGACGTTACCTCCATTGAGGGAGCATGAAGTAACCGTTACCCGTAGATGGACTCTGGCAGTAACGCGCCGGGGACGTCCGAGGAGAGTCATGAGCATCGCCACCGTCCACATGGTCACCGTCGACTGCCCCGATCCGGCCGCGCTCGGCCGCTTCTACCAGGGGGTTCTCGGGGGCGAGCTGGAGTTCCCCGACGACGGCTGGGCGGTGCTGCGGCCTCCGGCCGGTCCGCCGCTGGGGTTTCAGAGGGTGCCCGGGAACATCCGGCCGACCTGGCCGGAGGGTGCCGTACCGCAGCAGTCCCATCTGGATCTGACGGTCACGGACCTCGACGCCGCCGAGAAGGAGGTCCTGGCGCTGGGCGCGACCCGGCTGGCGGCCCGGCCCGACCAGGGCTGGCGGGTGTACGCCGATCCGGTCGGACACCCCTTCTGTCTCTCCCTCTGAGGATCCGTTCGTACGACGGAGGGCGCGCGGCCGGTGTCGGCCGCGCGCCCTCCTGTCGTCGTTCGAACGGGCCGGTCAGCCGTCCAGTTCGGTGATCGTCGCGTTCGACGGTCCCCGGCGGGATCGCTCCTCGCGGGCGACCGCCTCCGCGTCGCGCAGTACCCGTACCGCGTTCGACCAGGTCAGTTTGGCGATATCGGCCTCGGACCAGCGGCGGTCCAGGAGCTCCGCGATCAGCCGGGGGTAGCCGGAGACGTCGTCGAGCCCGGCCGGGGTGAACGCCGTGCCGTCGTAGTCGCCGCCGATGCCGATGTGGTCGACGCCCGCGGTCTCGCGCAGATGGTCGAGATGGTCGGCGACGGTGGCCGCGGTGGCGACCGGGCGCGGGTGGGTCTCCTCGAAGGCGGCGTGGAGCCGCATCGCCTCGGGGCCGGTGTCGAGGTGGTGGAGGCCGTGGGCGCGCAGGTTCTCGTCGGCCGCGGCCGTCCAGTCGACCGCGGCCTGGAGCACGAACTTGGGGACGAAGGTCACCATGGCCACGCCCCCGTTGCCGGAGAGGCGTTCCAGTACGTCGTCGGGGACGTTGCGCGGGTGGTCGCAGACGGCGCGGGCCGAGGAGTGGGAGAAGATCACCGGCGCGGTGGAGACGTCGAGCGCGGCCCGCATGGTCGCCGGGGCGACGTGGGAGAGGTCGACCAGCATCCCGCAGCGGTTCATCTCCCGGACGACCTCCCGGCCGAAGGCGGTGAGCCCGCCGTGCCGGGGCGTGTCGGTCGCCGAGTCCGCCCAGTCGTTGTTGTCGTTGTGGGTGAGGGTCAGATAGCGGACGCCGAGCCGGTGGAGCGTCCGGAGAGTGGCGAGGGAGTTGTTGATGGAGTGGCCGCCCTCGGCGCCCATCAGGGACGCGATCCGGCCCTCCGTCCTGGCCTTCTCGATCGCGTCGGCGTCGTCCGCGGCGGCCAGGTCGGCCGGGTAGCGGGCGATGAGCTGCCGTACGGCGTCGATCTGTTCCAGCGTCGCGCTGACGGCCTCGTCCCCGGTGAGGGACGAGGGCACGTACACGGACCAGAACTGGCCGCCCACTCCCCCGGCCCGCAGCCGGGGGATGTCGGTGTGCAGCCGGCCGGTGCGGTCGCCGGAGACGTCGAGCCGGTCGAGGTCGTAGCGGACCTGCTCGCGCAGGGCCCAGGGCAGATCGTTGTGGCCGTCGACGACGGGGTGGGCGGCGAGGATCTCCCGCGCCCGGGCCAGCCGCTCTTCGGCGGGGGTTTCGGTTGCCATGGCCGTTCTCCTGCCCGCCGGGTTACTTGCCGAAGCCGAAGGCGTCCTGGCCGCCGACCTTGGCCCGCAGCCGCTTGCCCTTCTCGGTGGCCTGCTGGTTCAGCTCGGTCTGGAAGTCGCGCATCCGGGCGCGCAGTTCCGGGTCGTCGGCGCCGAGGATCCGGGCGGCGAGCAGTCCGGCGTTGCGGGCGCCCGCGACGGAGACCGTGGCGACGGGGACGCCCGCGGGCATCTGGACGATGGAGAGCAGGGAGTCCATGCCGTCGAGGTACTTCAGCGGTACGGGGACGCCGATGACGGGCAGCGGGGTGACGGAGGCCAGCATGCCGGGGAGGTGGGCGGCGCCCCCGGCGCCCGCGACGATCACCTTCAGACCGCGGGCGTCGGCGCCCTCGCCGTACGCGATCATCTCGTGCGGCATCCGGTGCGCGGAGACCACGTCGACCTCGTACGGCACCTCGAACTCGGCCAGGGCCTGGGCCGCGGCCTCCATCACGGGCCAGTCGGAGTCCGAACCCATCACGATGCCAACCAGCGGGGCGGTGCTGCTCATTCGGTGATCGTTCCTCTGAGGTAGTCGGCCGCGTGGCGGGCGCGCTCGCGGACGTCCGCGAGATCGTCGCCGTAGGTGTTGACGTGCCCCACCTTCCGGCCGGGCTTGACGTCCTTGCCGTACATATGGATCTTGAGCCGCGGGTCGCGGGCCATGCAGTGGAGATACGCCTGGTACATGTCCGGGTAGTCGCCGCCCAGCACATTGCACATCACGGTCCACGGCGCGCGGGGCCGGGGGTCGCCCAGCGGCAGGTCGAGTACGGCCCGGACATGGTTGGCGAACTGGGAGGTGACGGCGCCGTCCTGGGTCCAGTGGCCCGAGTTGTGGGGGCGCATGGCCAGCTCGTTGACGAGGACGCGGCCGTCGGCGGTCTCGAACAGCTCGACCGCGAGATGGCCCACGACGCCCAGTTCGGCCGCGATCCGCAGGGCGAGCCGCTGGGCCTCGCCCGCCAGCTCCTCACCGAGGCCGGGCGCGGGGGCGACGACCGTGTCGCAGACGCCGTCGACCTGGGTGGACTCCACGACGGGGTAGGCGACGGCCTGGCCGTGCGGGGAGCGGACGACATTGGCCGCCAGCTCCCGGACGAAGTCGACCTTCTCCTCCGCGAGTACGGGGACCCCGGCGGCGAACGGCTCGGCCGCCTCCTCCTCGTCCGCCACGACCCAGACGCCCTTGCCGTCGTAGCCGCCGCGGACGGTCTTCAGGACGACGGGGTAGCCGTCGCCCTCGGCCGCGAAGGCGGTCACATCGGCGGGGTCGGCGACCACGCGGTTACGGGGACAGGGGACACCCAGCGCGCCGAGGCGGGCCCGCATCACCCCCTTGTCCTGGGCGTGCACGAGCGCGTCGGGTCCCGGGCGGACGGGAATGCCGTCCGCCTCCAGGGCGCGCAGATGCTCGATCGGGACGTGCTCGTGATCGAAGGTGATCACGTCGCAGCCGCGGGCGAACTCGCGGAGGGTGGCGAGGTCGCGATGGTCGCCGACGACGACATCGCTCACCACCTGGGCCGCCGAGTCCTGCGGAGTGTCACTGAGGAGCTTGAAACGGATGCCGAGGGGGATGCCCGCCTCGTGGGTCATACGGGCGAGCTGACCGCCACCGACCATGCCGACTACCGGGAACGTCACCCTCACAGGGTATCGGGGGCGGCGGCGGGGCCCGCGAGGGTGTACGAAGAGTGACGCGGCGGGGGCGCGGGACGGGGCCGGCGGGGGCGCGGTGAGGGTGTCGCGGGACCGCCGTCGGCCGGTGACCATCGGTGATCGAAGGGGGCGGCGGTACGGGGCGGCGGTACGGAGGTGGGCCGGAAGGCTCCGGGCCCGTACGGAAGGACGATCTTCGGCTGGATTTTCGATCTTCGGAACGGATCGGAGCGGATCGGAACGGAGTAGTCGGAGCATCACGAAAAGCTGACCAATTCGATCGCCTTTGATCGTTATGTGTCTTATTTACACCACTCGGCGACCTCTTCTGTATCTTCTTGCCCACGGTCGGAGTCCGTCGCCGGGTGCGAGTATCGGTGAGGTCCCCGGGCGCGCGGGTCGACCGCTGGTTAGCATGATTGAAATGACGCTGTCAACGAGACGGAGCTGGACTCTCACTATGGGTGAACGAGGCGGAGCGTTGCGCGGACAGCTCGACCAACTGTTGCGCGAAGTCGCCAAGTTCGGGGCGGTCGGGGGCGCCGGGGTCCTCGTCAATCTCGGGGTCTTCAATCTCGTCCGGCAGACCACCGAGATCCCGGTGGTCCGGGCGTCGATCATCGCCACGGTCGTGGCCATCGCCTTCAACTACGTGGGCTTCCGCTACTTCACCTACCGCGACCGCGACAAGACGGGCCGTACCAGGGAGCTGTCGCTCTTCCTGCTCTTCAGCATGATCGGCCTGGTGATCGAGAACGGGATCCTCTACGCGGCGACGTACGGCTTCGGCTGGGCCACGCCGCTGCAGAGCAACTTCTTCAAGTTCTTCGGGATCGGGGTCGCGACGCTCTTCCGGTTCTGGTCGTACCGCACCTGGGTCTTCCGCAGCCAACCGGAGCCGGACGCGTCCGGCGACGGCGGCGCGGACGCCGCGCCCCGGCTCCCGGCGGACCAGTCGATCGGGGCCGTACTGCCGGGACACCAGGGCGTACGGTCCGGCTCCGCCGTCCGGCCTTCGGCGGACCGGCTGGCACCGAGGCGCTGACGGCCCGCGTCCGGCCCGTCAGCGGACCGTGGGGGGCTCGTCCTCCTGCTTGCGCGCCACCCGGCTCAGGAAGAGCGCGAAGACGGGCGGGTGCTGCTGGAGCAGTTCGAGCCGCCCGCCGTCCGCCTCCGCGAGATCCCGGGCCACGGCCAGTCCGATGCCGGTCGAGTTGCGGCCGCTGATCGTCCGCTCGAAGATCCGGGCGCCCAGGTCGGCGGGGACGCCGGGACCCTCGTCCGTCACCTCGACCACGGCCTGGTTGCCGACGACCCGGGTCCGGATCGCGACGGTGCCGCCGCCGTGCATCAACGAGTTCTCGATCAGCGCGGCCAGCACCTGGGCGACCGCGCCGGGGGTGCCGACCGCGCGCATGCCCTGTTTGCCCGAGCGGACCACGGCCCGGCCGGCGCTGCGGTAGGCCGAGCGCCACTCCTCGATCTGCTGCTTGACGACCTCGTCGAGGTCGAAGGCGAGCGCCGAGCCCTCCCGGGGGTCCCGGGCGTTCGTCAGCAGCCGCTCCACGACGTCCGTGAGCCGCTCGACCTGGGTGAGGGCGATGCTCGCCTCCTCCTTCACGGTCTCCGGGTCGTCCGTCGCCGAGATCTCCTCCAGCCGCATCGACAGCGCCGTCAGCGGGGTCCGCAGCTGGTGCGATGCGTCCGCGGCGAGCCGCCGCTCGGCGGTGAGCATCCGGGCGATGCGCTCGGCGCTGGCGTCGAGGACGTCCGCGACCCGGTCCAGCTCCGGGACGCCGTACCGCCGGTGCCGGGGGCGGGGATCGCCGGAGCCGAGCCGTTCGGCGGTCTCCGCGAGATCGGTCAGCGGGGACGCGAGCCGGTCCGCCTGGCGTACGGCGAGTACGACGGCGGCGACGACGGCGAGAAGGGCGACCCCGCCGATGATCAGGAGGGTGCGGGCGACCTCCTCGTACACCGCGGAACGGGGCTCCATGACCGTGACGGTCTGGCCGTGGTCCCCCTGCTTGGTCACCTTGATCGAGTTGTCGGACGGCTTCTTCCCGACCGAGAAGGCCGTCCCGTCCCGCAGCTCGATCCGGGCATAGCGCTGGAGGCGGCTCTGCTCCTCCACGATCTTCGGGGTGATCGGCTGGCGCTCCAGGATCCGGCCGTCGAGAAAGCTGACCAGCTGGACGGCCTCGGCCTCGACGGACTCCTCGGCGGTGGAGGTGATGGTGCGGGTCTCGACGAGGACGAGGGAGACGCCGAAGACGGCGATCACGACGAGGACGACGGCCAGGGTCGAATTGATCAGTCGCCGACGCATGTGCCCTCCGGGCGGGGGTGGGGGTGAGCGCGCTTCCGTTGCCGCTCCGCCGCCGCGCGCGGGGGCGTTCTCGGGGAGGGTACTGCGTGGACCTGTCGTTCTCCGGCCGCGCGCCGCCGTGGGCCGTTCGCGCAGTTCCCCGCGCCCCTGAAAGCCCTGGCCTGCCTGCACCCGCGAGGGCAAGGAGCCGGGGTTCCAGGGGCGCGTGGCCCCCGCAGGGGCCGGGGGCTAGTTCTTCTCGAAGCGGAAACCGACGCCCCGGACCGTCGCGATGAAACGCGGATTCGCGGCGTCGTCGCCGAGTTTCTTGCGGAGCCAGGAGATGTGCATGTCCAGCGTCTTGGTGGAGGACCACCATGTGGTGTCCCAGACCTCGCGCATCAGCTGGTCGCGGGTGACGACCCGGCCCGCGTCGCGGACCAGGACGCGCAGGAGGTCGAACTCCTTCGCGGTGAGCTGGAGCTCCTCGTCGCCCATCCACGCCCGGTGCGACTCGACGTCGATCCGGACACCGTGTGTGGAGGGCGCGGGGGCGGGCTCCGTGGCGCCGCGGCGGAGCAGGGCCCGGACCCGGGCGAGCAGCTCCGCGAGGCGGAACGGCTTGGTGACGTAGTCGTCGGCGCCCGCGTCGAGGCCGACGACCGTGTCGACCTCGTCGGCGCGCGCGGTCAGCACCAGGATGGGCACGGTGTGGCCGTCGGCACGGAGCCGCCGGGCGACCTCCAGGCCGTCCATACCGGGCAGGCCGAGGTCGAGTACGACCAGGTCCACGCCGCCCGCCAGGCCCGCTTCCAGTGCGGCCGGGCCGTCCTCGCGCACCTCGACCTCGTATCCCTCACGGCGCAGCGCGCGCGCCAGCGGCTCCGAGATGGATGCGTCGTCCTCTGCGAGCAGTACACGCGTCATGGGGCGATGGTAGTCCGCCGGGAGACGCACCGGGGCTTGATCCACATCCCCTGCGGGTCTCGGGTTGAAAAGGGACGCCAGCCTTCGAATCCAGGTTACCGTTCCGTTTCCTCCTGTGATCCATCTCTCAAATCCTTCCTTATGGTCAGGTGTCGTGTCGTATGGTGTCGAGTACGCCTGTAGCACTATGCGGAGACCTTTGGCCTGCCGAGCAGCAGCCCAGAGGTCTTCCTCTGTGTGAGGACCGGTCACCCCGGTCCGCCGACAGTGAATGACCTGTGGACCGGGCCCCGAGCGCAAGGACGCGTACGGGGTGTGGATCCCGGTGCGGACACGTCCCCCATTCCGGCCCCCACGCCGGGATGAGCCCCGTCAGGCGTGGGGCGGGTCGTTCTCCCACCGGTGCCGGTCACCCCCCACCGGGCGCATTCCCCGTGCCAATCGCACGGCGCGTCCCGAACGCAAGGAACGACCATGGCGTCAAGCCTGACGAAGGCTCCGGCCGGCTCTGCCGCGACCGAGAAGACCTTCCTCGGCCACCCCCGCGGCCTGGCCAATCTCTTTATGACCGAGATGTGGGAGCGGTACAGCTTCTACGGCATGCGCGCGCTGCTCGTGCTCTATCTGGCCACCGAGGTGGCCGACGGAGGTCTCGGTCTCAAGGACGCGACGGCGGTCGCGATCTACTCCGTCTACAACGCCATGGTCTATCTGCTCGCCCTGCCGGGCGGGTGGCTGGGCGACCGCGTCTGGGGCGCCCGTAAGGCGACGGCGATCGCCGGTGTGGTGATCATGTGCGGTCACTTCATGCTGGCCGTGCCCGTCAAGGCCGCGTTCTTCGTCGGTCTGGCCCTGATCGCGGCCGGTTCCGGTGTGCTGAAGGCCAATATCTCCACGATGGTCGGCCAGCTCTACCCGGACAAGAACGACCCGCGCCGGGACGGCGGCTTCACGATCTTCTACATGGGCATCAACCTGGGTGCCTTCCTCGCGCCGCTGACCATCGGCGCCGTGGGCCAGAAGGTCAACTGGCACCTCGGCTTCGGGCTGGCCGGTGTCGGTATGGCCATCGGTCTGCTCTGCTACTTCCTCGGCTACCGCCATCTGAACGAGGAGTCCTCCCGGGTTCCGGACCCGCTGCCCAGGGCCGACCGCTCGGCGCTGCTGCGCAAGGGTCTGATCTGGCTGGGTGTCGCCGCCGCGTTCTACGCCGTCGTCGGCCTCGCGGGCGTCTTCCACGAGAACTGGATCCTGGCGCCGCTGGCGATCGTCGGTATCAGCCTGCCGGTCTGGTACGTCCTGCGGATCCGCCGCGACCAGGACCTCACCGAGGTCGAGCGGGGCCGGATGTCCGGCTACATCTGGTTCCTCGCGGCGTCGGCCGTGTTCTGGGTCATCTACGACCAGGGCGGCTCGGTGCTGGCTCTGTTCGCCAAGAACGACACCCAGTCCTCGCTGTTCGGCTTCGACTTCCCGGAGAGCTGGTTCCAGTCGCTGAACCCGCTGTTCGTGATGGCGCTCGCACCGGTCTTCGCGATGCTGTGGGTGGCGCTGTTCAAGCGGGACAAGGAGCCCGGCACCCTGTCGAAGTTCGCCATGGCGCTGGTGCTCATCGGTACCTCGTTCGGCGTGATGATGATCGCGCAGGGTCTGGCGTCGGGCGACGTCCGGGTCTCGCCGATGTGGCTGGTCTCGGTCTACTTCCTGCAGACCATGGGTGAGCTGTGCCTCTCCCCCGTCGGCCTGTCGCTGACGGCGAAGCTGGCGCCGGAGAAGTACTCGTCCCAGATGATGGGCGTCTGGTTCCTGGCGATCTCCGTGGGCAGCTCGGTCACGGCCCTGCTCCAGATGGTCGGGGCGCCGACGGACTCGCAGGCGTGGTTCGCGATCCAGGGCGCGCTCGCGGTCCTCACCGGTGTCGCGATCTATCTCTCGCGCCGCAAGGTGCAGAAGCTGCTGGGCGCCGTCGTGTCGTCCCAGCCGCCTTGTTTCAGCAGCCCTGTCTCAGTCGTCCTGTCTCAGTCGCCGTAGATCGCGTCGATCTCCGCCGCGTAGTCCCGCAGCACGACCGCCCGCTTCAGCTTCAGGGACGGCGTCAGATGGCCCGACGCCTCGGTGAACTGGGATTCGAGGATCCGGAACTTGCGGACGGACTCGGCCTTGGAGACCGCCGCGTTGCCGTCGTCGATCGCCCGCTGGATCTCCGCGAGCAGTACCGGGTCGTCGCGGAGCTGGGCCACCGTGACCCCCTCCGGCTTGCCGTTCTGGGCCGCCCAGCGGGGCAGGAACTCCTCGTCCACGGTGATCAGGACGCCGACGAAGGGCTTGGCCTCGCCGACGACCATGCACTCGGCCACCAGGGCGTGGGCCCGGATCCGGTCCTCGATCACGGCCGGGGCGACATTCTTGCCGCCCGCGGTCACGATGATCTCCTTCTTCCGGCCGGTGATCTTGAGATAGCCGTCGTCGTCGAGGGAGCCCAGGTCGCCGGTGAGGAACCAGTCGTCCTCGAAGACCGCCGCGGTGGCGTCGGGGTTGTTCCAGTAGCCGGTGAAGATATGCGGGCCGCGCAGCAGGATCTCGCCGTCCTCGGCGATCTTCACCCCGGTGCTGGGCAGCGGCTGGCCGACCGTACCGATCTTCTGCTGGTCCAGCGGGTTGAGGGTGGTCGCGGCACAGGACTCGGCGAGTCCGTAGCCCTCCAGGACGATGATGCCGAGGCCGCGGTAGAAGTGGCCGAGGCGTTCGCCGAGCGCGGCGCCGCCGGAGATGGCGTAGCGGGCCCGGCCGCCGAGGGCGGCGCGCAGCTTGCCGTAGACCAGCTTGTCGAAGAGCGCGTACCGCAGCCGCAGGCCGAAGCCGGGGCCCTTGGCGGTGTCGCGGGCCCGGCTGTGGGCGATGGCGGTGTCGACGGCCTTGTCGAAGATCTTGCCCTTG
Organism: Streptomyces sp. NPDC059248; assembly: GCF_042753905.1. Lineage (NCBI taxonomy): Bacteria > Bacillati > Actinomycetota > Actinomycetes > Kitasatosporales > Streptomycetaceae > Streptomyces > Streptomyces sp. NPDC059248. The sequence goes on from NZ_JBHYZV010000042.1 coordinate 52,233, forward strand.
CCGCTCGCCCTGGCCTGGGCGCGGGCCGAGTTGTAGACCTTCTCGAAGACCCGCGGGACGCCCAGGAGATAGCTGGGGCGGAAGGCGGCGAGTTCGGCGGAGACGTCCTTGAGGTCGCTGACATGGCCCAGCTTCACCGGGCCCATGATGGCGCCGATCTCCACGACCCGGCCCAGGACGTGGGCGAGCGGGAGGAAGAGGAGGACGGAGGCGTCCTCGGAGAACATCTCCGGGTTGCGGTTGATGATGTTGCCGCACTCGGCGAGGAAGTTGCGGTGGGTCAGCTCGCAGCCCTTGGGGCGGCCGGTGGTACCCGAGGTGTAGACGATGGTGGCCAGCGAGTCGGCGGTCGGGGTGGCGGCCCTTTCGTCCACCAGTTCGTCGGTGACGTCGCTCCCGGCCGCGGTCAGTTCGCCGACCGCGTCGCCCTCGATCCGCCAGACGTTCTTCAGCAGCGGAAGGCGTTCGCGAACGCTTTCCACCAGGGCCTGATGGGTTTCGGTCTCGACGATGGCGGCGACCGCCCCGGAGTCGCCGACGACCCATTCCACCTGTTCGGCGGACGAGGTTTCGTAGACGGGTACGGAGACCGCGCCGGCGAACCAGATGGCGAAGTCGAGAAGGGTCCATTCGTAACGGGTACGGGACATCAGGGCGACCCGGTCGCCGGGCTGGACGCCGGAGGCGATCAGCCCTTTCGCCACGCCCCGGACCTCGGCGAGAAATGCCGTGGATGTGACATCACGCCACCGTCCGGACTCCTTACGGGCGAGAATCGCGCGCTCCGGGAACTCGGTGGCGTTCCGGATGGCGATATTCGCCAGATTTCCGTCCGGCGGAACATCGTACAGGGCCGGGACGTTGAACTCGCGCACGGCTCCTCCTCCTTCTCGGCGACGCTGTGGAGTCGGCTGAGACGCATCGGAAGAACCGGTTCCGGCGGGCCCGGACGCTACCAGCCGCTTGCGGACGCTACCAGTGGGTAAGGGAGGCGGTACAGATGTCGGACCGCTGGACTTTTCCCAAGGACCCAATATGTTTCGTGTGTCATGAAGGGGATGCCTGTGCCCGCTCTGCCGCGTGATGCTCCCCCTCCGTACGACCGTACACAACTGCCGTCGGTCGTCGGGGTGTCGGGGGATTACGGGCCGTGTACGCCGTCACGGCGTGCGCGGCTCGTCGTCGTGCGCGGCGGCGCGACCTGCCGCGGACCACCGTTGGGCCACAGGTGGTCCGGCGTTTCGTGGGTCCCGGTGTCAGATCCGCGGTAACGCCATGGGTTTCCGCTGCCGTAGCGCAGCCGCACCCGTCGGACACGAGAGGAGTGGCGAGGCGGTCCCGGCGCGGGAGCGACGGGTCCTCTCCGGTTCCGGCGTGCCGCGGTTGCCGTAACGGCGTCTTCCCCCGTGCGGGCTCGTTCGTCCACCAGATGAGAGCACGGCCTCCTGTCGCCCTGCCACGGGCCAGGGGCCCTGTCTCGGCTCGACAACCACCGGTCCAGCCACAGGAACCATTCGACCGAGAGGCACCACGTTCATGCGCAGCGATACCTGGAATTCCCCTTCCGCGTCACCCGGCCGCAACCGCCATCCCCTGGCCACGCTGCGGACCAAGGCCGGTTACACCCACGGCGAATACGCCCAGCTGATCGCCGTCACCCATGCCGAACTCGGCTTCGGCCATATGGCCGCCCGCCGGGAGAAGGTCTCCCGCTGGGAGGCGGGCCGCGCGGTCCCCGAGCGCACGGCCCAGCTCGCCATCGCCCATATCCACGCCGTTCCCCAGGAGGAGGTACTGAGGCTCGACTGGCCGGACTGGCTTCACCTCGCCAATGGAGACACCCGGCAGCTGGAATTACCGTGGACGCGTGCGGCGGTGCCCGAGGCCATCCTCGACGCGGTCGCCGGACGGAAGCAGCTCCAGCAGGAGTATCTGCTGGCCACCGGATGGTCGGCCAGGTCGCTGGTGAAGAACTGGCTCGACGCGGTCACCGAGGAGGTGTCCATGGCGCCGACGGTCCCGTTGCGCGGGGTCGTGGGCCGGGTGCCGGCGCCGGGCGCCGACCCCCTGGCGGGCAGTCTGATAGAGGCCTGCACCAGGCTGCGGACACTGCACCAGTTCGCCGCCAAGTTCTCGGCCGGCTGGCTGGCTCCGGCGACCGAACTGGAGCTGCGCAATCTGGCCGACCACTTCCTGGCGTCGCCCGACGCGCTCCACACCAGTCGGGACGTCCTGATCCTGGCCGCCGAGGGGTTGTCGGTCTGCGGATTCATCGCCCGGGTGCAGGGCGAGCACGTCAACGCCCAGCGGTACTACGTGGCGGCGCTGCGGTGCGCGACCGCCGCGGCCGATCCCGAGGTGGCCGCCGCCGTGGTCACCATGCACGCGGGGCAGTACCTCGATCTGGAGATGCACGAGGAGGCGGCCGAGCTGCTGGGGGCCGTACGGGAACTGCTCAGGCGTCATCCGGACCAGATGACGGACCCTTCCCTCCAGGCGCTGCTGTACGCCCAGACCGCCCGGATCCACGCCCAGCGCGGGGACGACATGGGGCGGGTACGGGCGATGGCCGCGGGGCGGCGGATCCTGAGCACCACCTCGGCATCGGGCATGCCGATCCTGCCGCTGCGCTCCGAGGGCTGGCTCAGCTGTATCGACGCGGTGTCCCTGCTGGACATGCAGCAGCCGGACCGGGCGATCAAGTACTTCGACCCGCTGTTCACCCGTCAGGGGCCGGGGTTGAACCTGCCCCCGGTGGTCAGGGCGATGTATCTGCTGCGCGCCGCGGAGGCGCAGATCGCGCTCGGGGACGTGACGGCCGGAGCCGAGTCGGAGGCGAAGGCGTCGGCACTGCTGGGCGGAGTGCAGGCGGCCGCGGCCGAGCGGGTGCGCGGCGCTCTGCGGGCCGCCCGCAACGAACGGAAGTGAGCGGGGGTACGCGCCCCGGTCCGTAGCGGAGGCGGGAGCAGCGCCCGACAGGGCCCGACGGCGGGTGCCGGGGCCGGCCGGCCGGAACGACGACGGGTGACCGCCCGAACCGACCGAACCGGCTGAACCGCCTGAACCGGCCGATACGACCGAACCGGCCGATACGACCGCCCGGCACAGGGGACAGTGCCGGGCGGTTCCCGTTGTCCGGGAAGCGGCGACCGCCTTCGCCGGACACCCGGCAACCGCCGTCCGGATACCCCGATGACCAGGGGCGCGGCTGGAATGCCGAATTCCGGGTCGGGGATATCCCACGGCCGTGGTGGCGGAAAACGGTGTGCTTACCGTGTGCTCCCGAAAACGCTCGGACGGCGAGGCACGCCCGAGGCACACCGTGCCATCTGGCGAACGCGGAACGTCGGGCCAAAACTCTTTCTGTGCCCGTCCGACGAACGCGGGGACTCACCTTTGGTGGACTACACCATTGCTATCGACTGTTGTCGTTCCCGGCGCGAACAGGGCGCTGTTTCCGACGTCGGTCCCGATGTTTCCGCTGCTCGTGCCGTGTCCACTGTTATCGATGTTTCTGATGTTTCCACTGTTCCGAAGCTCACGGTGCTTCCCGCCTTCACCAGTGCTACCGGATTCGTCGCCGCGTGCGCTGTGTCGCTGTGTTCGCCGTGTTCGCCGCGGGGCTGCATTTCCCGACGTCCACCACCACCGGGCTGGAGATTGCTCATGAGCCGTTCTGTCCTCGTCACCGGCGGAAACCGGGGTATCGGCCTGGCCGTGGCGCGCAGGCTGAGCGCCGCCGGTGACCGGGTCGCGGTGACCAGCAGGTCGGGCGAAGCCCCGGACGGGCTGCTGGCCGTGCCCTGCGACGTACTGGACCCCGTCTCCGTCGACGAGGCCTTCCAGAAGGCCGAGGCGGCGCACGGCCCGGTCGAGGTCCTGGTCGCCAACGCCGGGATCACCCGGGACCAGTTACTGATCCGGATGACCGAGGAGGACTTCACCTCGGTCGTCGACACCAATCTGACCGGCACCTACCGCGTGGTGCGGCGGGCCGCCCGGAATCTGATGCGGTCCCCGGGCGGCCGGGTGGTGATCGTCTCGTCGACGGCCGCCCTGAGCGGGGTCGCGGGACAGGTCAACTACGCGGCCTCCAAGGCGGGGCTGATCGGCCTGGCCAGGTCCCTCGCCCGGGAACTCGCGCCGCGCGGGGTGACGGCGAACGTCGTCGCCCCCGGGCTCACCGACACCGCGATGACCGACGCGCTCACGGACAAGCAGCGCGAGCGGATCGTGGGGCTGATCCCCCTGGGCCGGATGGCCGAGCCGGACGAGGTGGCGGCGGCCGTCGAGTTCCTGGCGTCGCCCGGCGCGGCGTACATCACCGGGGCGGTCGTCCCGGTCGACGGCGGCATGGGCATGGGGCACTGACGTGCGATCCGTACCGACGCTGGGAGGCGAGGGATGAACAGCACCACCGGAGCGGGCGGGCCCACGAGGTCCGTGGTCCTCACCGGAATGGCGGTGACCACGGGGTACGGGCACGGGGTCGACGCCCTGCGCGAGGGGATCTACTCGGGCGTCCCCGCGTTCAAGCCCGTGACCAGGTTCGACACCGACAGGTACCGGGTCGGGGTGGCCGCGCAGGGCCCGGCGGACCTCGATCTCGACACCGAGCTGAAGACCCTGACCGAGGAGGCGTGCAAGCAGGCCGGGCTCTCGCCCGACGACCGGGCCGGAGCCCTTCTGGTCGCGGCCCGCCACGCCGATCCCGCCGTCTCCCGGCTGCCGCGCGAGCGGCAGCGGGAGCGCCCCATCGGGGACACCGCGCAGTGGCTGGCGCGGGAGTGCGGCTTCGGCGCGGCGGGCCGTACGTACATCAACGCCTGTGTCGCGGCGGGCGCCGCGGTCGCCGAGGCTGCCGTGCTGATCGCATCGGGCCGGCAGGACCGGGTCGTCGTCGCCGCCGGGCATCTGGTCGACGCCGAGTCCTTCACCACCTTCAATGCGGGCCGGGCGCTCGCCCCGGACGGGCGGCTGCGGCCGTTCAGCGCCGGCCGCAAGGGCCTGCTGCTGGGCGACGGCGCCGGGGTGGTGGTGCTGGAGGCAGAGGGGGTCAGGGCCGGGGCCAGGCCACTGGCCCGGCTCACCGGCTGGGGCATGGCGGGCGACGCCCACCATGTGTGCCAGCCGCATCCGCAGGGCCTGGGCATGGCGCGCACCATCGCACTGGCGCTGCGCCGCTCCGGGCTCGGCCCCGGCGACCTCGACTACGTCAACGCGCACGGCACCGGGACCCCGTACAACGACTCGGCCGAGACCGCGGGCATGCACCGGGCGTTCGGCGAATGGGCCGAGCGGATACCGGTCAGCTCGACCAAGTCGATGACCGGCCACGCCCTCCAGGCCGCCGGGATGGTCGAGCTGGTCATCTCGGTCCTGGCCGTCGGCTCCGGGCTGCTGCCGGTGAACTCGGGCTATCTGGGACCCGACCCCGACTGCCGGCTCGATCTCGTCCTCGACACCCCAAGGGAGCGGGAGGTCCGCCATGTCATCACCCTCAACTCCGCCTTCGGCGGGGCCAACACGGCCCTGGTGGTGAGCGCCGTATGACCACCCACGCGACCCGCCTCACGGTGGCGGCCCGAGCCGTCTGGGACCCGGCCGCGACCCCCGAGGGGCCACCCAACCTGCCCGGATTCACCGCGTCGGCCTTCGGTCCGCTCTTCGCCCATGTCGCCGATCTCGCGCTCACCGCCCACCACGGGGAGCCGCCCGCACCACCCGAGCGGGCGGAGGACACGGCCCTGGTGATGGTCTCCCGGCTGGGCGACATGGCGACGGAGGACGCGGTCACCGGCTCCGTCGACCGGGGGACGAAGGCGTCGCCGCTGCTCTTCTACCAGTCGGTGCCCAGCGCCGTCCTCGGGGTCGTATCGGCCCGCTGGGGTCTCGGCGGCCCGGTGATCTGCATCAGCCCGGCCGGGGACCCGCTGGCCGAGGGCATGGAGCTGGCCGAGCTGCTGATCGAGGACGGCAGCGCCGGGGACGTGCTGCTCGTCCTGCTGGAACTGGGCGTCGACGAGGGCGAGCCGGACACCGCGGAAGCACTGCTGGTACGGGCCGATGGCGCGGCTTCCGGGGCGGCCGGGGCAGCCGGGACGGCGGGGGCGTGACCGGCGTGAACGGCGTGAACGGGCGGGTCACGGGAACGGCGGAGACCGCGACGTCAGCGGGGAGCCCGGCCGGGGCCGCCGGCGGGACCGGCGCGCCGAACGGGAGCCCCGGGCCGAACGGAAGCCACGGTCCGAACGGGAGCCCCGGTCCGAACGGCAACGGCGCTGCACCGGCCGGCACCGCACCGGCCGGGGCCGCCGAGAGCGCGCTCGACTTCCCGCTCTCGGCCGAGATCGCGATGCTGCGCCAGTCCTGGTGGCTGCACGACGCCCGCTGGTACCAGGCGGTGAAGACCCGCTTCGGCCAGGACACGGCGAACGAGCTGAACGCCGAGGTGATGCGGTTCGTGGCCCGCCGGGTCGCCCTCCTCTACAGCCGCCGTCACCCCACCCCGCCCGGCAGCGGGCCCCGGGAGGTCGCGGCGACGCTCCAGGCCCTGGCCCGGCTGATGTTCACCCGGAGCAGGGTGAAGCTGGACGCCACGGAGTTCGACGAAGCCGACGGCAGCTGGGAGACCGTGGTCAGTGAGCATTTCGCGCTGAAGATGCTGGCCGCGACCAAGTCGCTCGAAGGCTACGAATGCCCGTGTCTCGATCTGCGCGCGGGCTGGTTCGAAGGCATCGGCGTCTCGGCCGACGACGAGGTCGTGGCCTGTATGCGCGACGGGGCGGAAACCTGCCGCTTCCGCGCCTGTCTCAAGTAAGCGGGCGCGGGGAGCCGTACGCCATCACCCGGCGCGGCCCCCGCTCCCCCCGAACCACTCCGCGTCCGGGCCCTCTCCCGGCGCACCCGGCACCGCGTGCCGTGAGCTACTCCTCCCCGCATCGCACGACCCGGCCCGTGGAACCCGCACCCCGCGGGCCGCACGACCCCACCGACCCGCACGACGACCGTCGAAGGAGTCCGCAATGCCGACGGAACGACCCCAGCGCCTGGTCGTGGCGCTGACCGGGGCCACCGGAGTGGTGCTCGGCGTACGACTGCTGGAGGAGTTGCGCCACCACGAACACGTGGAGACCCATCTGGTGATGAGCCGCTGGGCCCGCGCGACGCTGAAGACCGAGAGCGATCTGACCGCCCGTGACGTCCTGGCGCTCGCCGACGTCTCCTACTCCCCCGACGACCAGGGGGCCCCGATCTCCTCGGGATCCTTCCGGGCCGACGGCATGATCGTCATGCCGTGCAGTATGAAGACCCTGGCGTCGATCAGGACCGGTTACGCCGACGGGCTGATCACCCGGGCCGCCGACGTCACCCTCAAGGAGCGGCGCAAGCTCGTCCTCGTCCCGCGCGAGACCCCGCTCGGCGAGATCCACCTCGACCATCTGCTGGCCCTGTCCCGGATGGGCGCGGTGGTGGTCCCGCCGATGCTGACGTTCTACAACCGGCCGTCGTCGCTGGACGACGTGATCGACCATCTCGTCTCCCGCGTCCTGGACCAGTTCGGGATCTCGTCCCGCCTGGCGCGCCGCTGGGAGGGGATGCCGGGCCCCGTTCCCACCCCGGCGGTGACCGTCCCGGTCCGCCGCGCTCTCGCCTCGACCACCCCGGGAGGGGCCTCCTCATGAAGCATCTGGCCGATCTGCGGGCGTATATCGACGCCCTCGAAGCCATCGGCGATCTGAAGACCGTCGACCGCCCGGTCGCCGCCGATCTGGAAGCCGCGGCGATCACCCGCCGCTCCTACGAGCGGCGCTCGGCCGCGCCGTACTTCCCCGATGTGGTGGAGGACCGGATCGGCATGCGGCTGTTCGGCGCGCCCGCCGGGCTCAGCTCCCGGGCCGATATGCCGCTGGCCAGGATCGCCCTCTCGGTGGGGCTGCCCGCGGACACCGGCGGGACCGAGCTGGTGGAACATCTCGTACGGACCCGGGACGCGGCGCCGGTCCCGCCGGTCACGATCGACCGGGAGCGGGCCGCGTGCAAGGAGAACGTCCTGCTGGGCGCGGACGCCACGCTGGACGGGTTCGCGATCCCCCGGATCCATGAACAGGACGGCGGCGACTACCTCAACACCTGGGGCGTCATCGTGGCGAAGACGCCCGACGGCGCGTGGACCAACTGGTCCATCACCCGGATCATGAAGCTCGACGGCAAGCGGATGACCGGTCTGGTCATCCCGCCGCAGCACATCGGGCTGATGTGGGAGGCGTGGGCCGAGCGGGGCGAGCCGATGCCGTACGCGCTGGTGCAGGGCGGCCCCCCGGCGGTCCCGTTCGTCGGCGGTATCCCGCTGCCGCGGGACGTGGACGAGGCCGGATACATCGGCGCGCTGCACGGCGAACCGCTTGAGGTGGTCCGCTGCGAGACGGTCGATCTGGAGGTGCCCGCCCATGCCGAGGTGGTGATCGAGGGCCATCTCTCCATCGGCCGGGACAGTCTGGAGGGCCCGTTCGGGGAGTACGCCGGATACGCCTCCACCCACACCTCGCGGCAGCCCGTCTTCACGGTCGAGGCGATCACCCACCGGAACGCGCCGATCTGGCCGGTGGTGGCCGAGGGCAGGCCGCCGGACGAGTACCACACCGTCACCGGCACCGGCCGGGCCGCGAAGGAGCTGTACGCGCTGCGGGCCGCTGGGCTGCCGGCCACGACCGTCTGGGTGCCGTACGCGGCGGCCATGCACTGGGCCGTGGTCACCTTCCCCGACGACTGGCGCGAGCGGCTGCCGGGCGTGGACACGGCGGAGCTGACGCGGCGGGTCGGCGAGGTGATGCACAACAGCGGGAATCCCAGCGCGATGATGCCCGTCACCTATGTCCTGGACGACGACATCGACCCGTCGAACGAGGCCGATCTGCTGTGGGCGCTGGGCACGCGGCTCCATCCGCGGGACCGGCGGCAGTTCTGGGACGGCCGGGTGCTGCCGTTCATGTCCAGCTACTCGAAGGAGGAGCGGGCGTCCGGGCGCGGTCCGAGCGTCGTCGTCGACGGGCTGCTGCCCGCGTGGGGCGACGGCAGACTCCGGCACGCGTCCTTCGCCCAGTCCTATCCGGCGGACGTACGGCGCCGGGTGCTGGAGCACTGGGACGACTGACGGCCCCGCAACGAGGCCCGTCGGCCCTTGAACCGCCGCCGGACCGCCGCAGGGTGTCTCCCCGGCGGTCCGGCGGCCCCCACACCCGGCGGGCGCACGGCCGGCGGTGCCGCCCCCGACCGCCCCACCGACCCTCCACCGAACCGCCGCCGGCCTCCGCCGGCCCTCCGCTGAACCTCCGACCGAGGAGCGACATGGCACTCGACCCCGGGTGCGTCGGTACGACGTACCCGCCCGCGCAGCCCTATCCCGTGGAACCGGAGACCATCCGCCGGTTCGCGGCGGCGGTGGGCGATCCCGCCCCCGTCTATACGGACCTGGCCGCCGCCCGCTCCCTGGGCCACCCCGATGTCGTCGCCCCGCCGACCTTCCCCTTCCCGGTGGTCATGCGGGCGCTGGACGAGGTCTTCCGGTACGAGGACATCGGCTTCGACCCCACGTATCTGATCCACGGCAACCAGCGCTTCGAGTACACCCGGCCGGTCCGGGCGGGCGACCGGCTGGTGACCACCGTGGAGATCACCGCGGCGCAGCGGCTGCGCGGCCGGGACGTACTGACCCTGCGCGCCGATCTCGCGGACGCGGGCGGGGAGCACGTCGTCACCGCGCATATGACCTTGGTGTCGCTGAGCGCCGTGGAAGGCGGGGAGAAGTCGTGACGATCAAGCTGGACGAGGTGCGGGCGGGGACCGAACTGCCGGTCCGCGCGGTCACCCTCACCCGGACCGATCTGGTGCGGTACGCGGGGGCGTCGGAGGACTTCAACCCGGTGCACTGGAACCCGCGGGTGGCGCGGGAGGCCGGGCTGCCGGACTGTATCGCCCACGGCATGCTGACGATGGCGATCGCCGCCCGCACGGTCACCGACTGGGTCCGGGACCCGGGCGCGATCGTGGAGTACCGCACCCGCTTCAGCCGCCCCGTGGTGGTCCCCGACGACGCCGACGGCGCGCGGGTCGAGGTCGCGGGCCGGGTCTCCGAACTCCTCGGCGACGGTCTGGTCCGGATCGATCTGACCGTCACCTGCGGCGGCACCAAGGTACTGAGCGAGGCGCGGGCGATCGTCCGGCTGCCGGCCTGACATCCACCCGCGCGACACCCCCCGACGCACCCCACGACGCACCCGCCCCCGGTCATCGAACGGAGCTCAGGACGGATGAGCAGCACTCCGGTTTTCCTCCTCGCGCCCCGCTATGTGCTGGGCGAGACCGAGGAGCCCTACACCGCCGTCGAGGACCTGGCGGAGAGGGTGGCCCAGTACGCCATCCCCATGGCCCCCCGCACCTGGGGCTGGGGCAGCTTCTTCCGTACCGCGCGGTCCACCGTCGAGCTGGCGGTGGAGAGCGGCAACGCCACCCTGGACGCCGCCGGGGTGGACCGGGCGGCGGTCGACGGTCTCGTCGTGTGCTCCAGTTCGTTCCCGGAGGGTGTCGACGGCCATGCGTCGCTCGTGGGCGCGGTGCTCGGCGGACTCGGTCTCGGCGGGGCCGCGTTCAGCTGCGGTATGACCCTCAACCGCTGCAACAACATGCTCGCCGGGCTGCACACGGCCCGGGCGCTGGTGGCGTCCGGGGCTCACCGTCTGGTGCTGGTGGTGACCACGGACCGGATCACCGACGAGGCGGTACGGCTGGAGAAGTTCGCGCTCTTCAGCGACGGCGCGGCCAGTTGCCTGGTGAGCGCGGCCGGGCACGGGCCCGAGCCGGAGCGGCTGGCGGTCCTGGCGTCGGCCGTCGCCCAGGACCCGGCGGTGATGGGGCTGCGGGACCAGATCGACTCCCGGCTGGCGATCGCGGTCAACGCCGCACTGGAGGACGCGACGGGGGTGTCGCCGGAGAAGGTGACGGCCCTGCTCCCGGCCAATCTCGTCCGACCGCTGATCACCATGAAGGAGCGGCAGGCGGGTTTCGCCCCGGCGCGGATGCGGACCGGGAACATCGAGCGCGTCGGGCACTGCTTCGCGGCCGATCCGCTCATCAATCTGACCGATCTGCTCGCCTCGGGCGACGCGGTGGACGACGGGCTGTATCTGCTGGCGTCCAGCGTGCCGGGAGCCCGGCACGGCGTTCTGCTCCGCAAGTGCCCGTGACGGGAAGGGTGTGCCGGATATGAAGCGGTACGGGAAGAACGGCCCGGGTACGTCGCCGGAGTCGGCGGCGGGCACCTCGAACGCCTCGAACGCCACGGACGCCACGGACGTCTCGAATTCCGGGGGTCCGCCGCCCGCCGGGTTCGTCCGGCTCACGGGTGACCCGTTCGAACTGGGGCGGCAGCACGGCGCCGCGCGCGCGACGGAGTTACGGGCCTATCTGGACGACGGGCTCACCCGGCTGAACCATCTCGTCGACTCCCCGCTCACCCTCGACGGGATACGGCCCGCGCTCACGGCGTTCCGCCGGGAGATCGAGGCGGCGGTGCCCGAACTGGCCGAGGAGATCCGGGGCCTGGCGGACGGCGCGGGCATCTCCCACGAGGAGGCGCTGCTGCTCCAGACCCGGCGGGAGGTCGTCGGCTACCAGGACACGAGCAGGCCGCCGCACGGCGACTGCACCACCTACACCCGGGTGGATCCGACCGGGCCGCATACCGTACTGGCCCAGACCGTGGACCTCAACGGCAACCTCGACGACCAGACCTGTGTGCTGTCCGTCGCCCGCGCCGGGACCCGGCGCGAGGTGCTGACCTTGAGCTTCGGCGGGCTCCTCGGCTATCTGGGGATGAACAGCGACGGGCTCGCCGTCGGCATCAACCTCGTCGTCGGGGGCCGCTGGCGGCCGGGTCTTCCGCCCTATCTCGCGGTGCGCCACGTCCTCGACACGGCCGGGTCGGTGGACGAGGCGCTGGAGGTGCTGGCGGGGCTGAAGCTGGCCAGTTCGCGGTCGCTGACGCTGTGCGATCCGCGCGGGGCGGCGTACACCGAGTTCCTCGACGGGCGGATGCATACGGTCCGGGGGACGCGGACCGTGCACACCAATCACTTCCTGCACCGGGAGTTCATCCCCTACGACAAGCTGAACGTCTTCGCCCGCAACTCGTCGCTGCGGCGGCTGGACGCCTGCACGCTGCGGCTGAACGCGCTCCCCGAGGCGGCGCTGCCGGGTGACCATCTGGCGCTGCTGTCCACTCCGCCGATCTTCGTCCCCGACAACGGGAACATCCGGCGCGAGCGCACGGTGGCGGTGGTCGCGATGCGGCCCGCCTTCGGCGATCTCCATCTGCTGGGCTCCCGTCCGTCGGAGCCCGCCCGGGTGTTCAGCGCGCGGGCGCTCAGCGGGGCGGCGGGGTCATGAGGGCGGCCACCGGGACCCGGCTCCCCGGCCGGTACGCCACCGGGGCGGCCCGGCTGATCGATCTGCACCCGGCGGGTGGTGACACGGCCCCGGACGCCGGCGACGCGGCGGCGCGGGCGGTCCTGTCGGCGGCCGAGCTGCGGCGGGCCGGCTCGTTCCGCGACCCGGCGGCGGCGACGACGTACATCCGGGCCAGGGCGGCGGTACGGCGGGTACTCGCCGAGGCCCTGCGCCGCCCGGCGGCCGAGGTGCCGCTGACGGCGGAACCGGGCGGCCGGCCGGTGCTCCCGGCCCACCCGGACTGGTCCGTGAGCTGGTCCCGCTCGGCGGGCGTCCTGCTGGTGGCGGTGCGGTACGGCGGCCCGGTGGGCGTGGATGTGGAGGTCGTACGGCCCGTGCGGCGCGCGGCGCGGGTCCTGGGCACGTTCTACCCGAAGGCACCGGACCTGGGCGAACTGGACGACCCCGAGGCGTTCTTCTCCGCCTGGACGCTGCTGGAGGCGGCGGTCAAGGCATCGGGCCGCGGCCTGGCCCGGGGCGCCCGGGACGTCCGTCTGGTCCGCCGCCCCGGGGCGCGCCGGTGCGCGCTCGGCGGCATCCGCGGCACGGACTCCCCGCTGTGGAGCGGCCGTACGGACCACTTCACGGTCGCCCCCCGCCCGGCCCCGGGACGCCACGCCCGCGCCCGGACGGTGATGACGGCGGTCGTGACCGACGCCGCCTTCCCCCCGCCGCCCCCGGAAGTGACCCCATGACGACGAACCCCCCCGGCAACCACGACACCCCCACGCCCGCGCCACCCGGCCCCGGGACCCGTACCGCCGTCGCGGGTGGGCACCCGACCACCGCGCACCCCGCCGGAGGCGACCCGGCAGGGGTCGACTCCGGGCTGCTGTCGCCCGTGTGGGCCGGGACGCCCGTCGCGCGGGTGACGTCGGACGAGGCGTGGATCGCGGCCATGGTCGCGTTCGAGGCGGCGCTCGCGGACGCGCAGGCCGTGCTCGGGGCCGTACCGGAAGGCGTCGGGGACGCCGTGCGGGCCGCCGGGGCGGGCGGGGGGCTCGATCCGGTGGTGCTGGCGCGGCGCGGGCGGGAGGCCGCCAACCCCGTGGTGTTCTTCGTCGCCCGGCTCACCGGACTCGTCGCCGCCGCCGACCCGGAGGCCGCCCGGTACGTCCACGCGGGCTCCACCTCCCAGGACGTCCTCGACTCGGCCGCCATGCTGGTCGCCGGGCGGGCGCTGCGGCTGATCCACGGCGACCTGGGGCGGGTCGGGGCCGCCCTGGCGGCCCTCGCGGCCGAGCATCGCGACACCCCGGCGGCGGCCCGTACCCTCACCCAGCACGCGGTGCCCACCACCTTCGGGCTGCGGGCCGCGAACTGGCTCACCCTGGTGTCCGACGCCCGCGACCGGGTCGCCGAAGTGCTCGACCGCGGCCTCCCGGTGTCGATGGGGGGCGCCGCCGGGACCCTGGCCGCCTACCGGGACCAGCTGCGTACCGCCGGGGTCGCCGGGGACCATCCCGAGCTGCGTCTGGTGGAGCTGGTCGCCGAGCGGCTCGGACTCGCCGCGCCCGAGGTGCCGTGGCACGCCGTCCGTACCCCCGTCGCCGAACTCGCCGCCGTACTGGGCCTCGCGGCCGGCGCGCTCGGCAAGTTCGCCGCCGATGTGCTGGTGCTGACGCGGACGGAGGTCGGCGAGGTCGCGGAGCCCGCCGCCGCCGGACGCGGCCAGTCGTCGGCGATGCCGCAGAAGCGGAATCCGGTCCTGAGCACCCTGGTGGCCACCGCCGCCCGGCAGGTACCGGTCATCGCGCTGGTGCTCCAGCAGTCCCTGGTCGCCGAGGACGAGCGGTCCGCGGGCGCCTGGCACGCCGAGTGGGAGCCGCTGCGCCAGTGTCTGCGGCTGACCGGCGGCGCCGCGCACACCGCGGCCGAACTCGCGGAGGGCCTGGTCGTCGTGGCCGGCCGGGTCCGCGCCAATACGGCGCTGACCGGCGGCAGCCTGGTCGCCGAACGGCTCTCGGTGGCCCTCGGCGCCGAACTCGGCCGGACCCGCGCCAAACAGATCGTGACGCGTGCCGTGCGCGCCGCGGAAGGGGGCGCCCCGCTCGTCGCGGCGGTGCGGAGCGCCCTGGAGGAAGCCGGCTGGGCGGACGAGGTGTCCGTATCGCCCGAACGGCTGCTCGACCCCGCCGGTTACCTCGGCGCGGCCGGTCCCCTGGTGGACCGGGCCGTGCGCCGCGCGGGGGCCGTCCCCATCCCCACCCCCACCCCCACTCCCCCGTCGAATCCGGCCGCTGCACACGACCGGGACGCATCAGAGGATTCGGAGACTCCCCATGATGATCAGTGAAGACGTCCGTCGGCAGATCCTCGCCGACGCGGCGCTGGGCGCGGGCAATGTGATCCATCGCCTGCCCCTGTACGGCCGCCCCCTCGACGCTCCGGTGCTGTGGCTCGACGGCACCTGGCGGGCCCCCGACGGCGACCACCCCGAGTCGCTGACCCTCGGCGGGCTGCACGAGGTGGTGGCCGCGTACGCCGGGTACTACACCCGTGCGGGAGTCCGGGCCAAGGACGCGGTGGCGATCGTCTCCACGTCCATCACGGACTTCGCGCTCAACCTGATGGCGCTCACCAGCATCGGCGCGATCGCGTCGCTGGTGAACGCCAATATGCCGCTCGACACCCGCCGGGAGTACATCCGGCGCCAGCGGGTGGTCGGTGTGATGACCCGCGAACCGTGGCACCAGGACCTCCGGGCGCATCTGGAGGACCCCGAGCCGCCGCTGTTCGTGGCGCTCCAGTCGGAGATCACCGCCGGGGACGCGGAGCACCGGCCCGCGGTCTACCCGTTCCGGCACACCGCGACGGACCCCATCCTGATCTCGCACTCGTCGGGAACGACCGGCATCCCCAAGTCGGCGTTCCACACCCACGAGACGCTGTTCCACGGCGCGCTCTCCCGGCTCGCGGACGGGCTCGACTGCTCCACCCGGGCCCGGCTCCTGGCGCTCCCCGGCCACCATGTGTCCGCGATGTCGAACACGCTGCTCGGGCTCACCCTGGGCGCGCCGGTGATCCACTACACCGATCCCAGCGGCAAGGCCGTGCTGGACGGGATCGAGAAGCACCGGCCGACGATCGTCTTCGGCTTCACCCACACCTTTACGGAGATGGCGGGTGAGGACCTCACCGACCGCGATCTGAGCAGTGTGGAGGCGTACTACGCGTCCGGGGACGCGGCCCACGCGGTGCATATCCGGCGGCTGCTGGACAAGGGCTACCACACCGTCACCGGCCCGGATCTGAAGCCGCGGAAGGAGCCGGGCGCGATCTTCATCGACATGTTCGGCTCCACGGAGATGGGTTACGTGCTCTTCGACTTCGTGCACCGGGCGGGCGGTCCCGTCATCGGCCGCTGCATCGGGCGCCCGATGCGGTTCGCGGAGGCCGTGGTCCTGGCGGAGGACGGCTCGGTGCAGCCGCCCGGGAAGGTGGGGCGGCTCGGGGTGCGCTCGCGGTCGCTGACACCCGGCTTCTGGAACGACAACGTCCGGTGGCACCAGCAGTGGCTGGGCGGCTACTTCCTCACCGGTGACCTGGCCTACCGGGACGCCACGAACACCTTCTTCCACCTGGACCGCACCACGGACGCGATCCGTACCGAGGACGGCTTCGTCTTCAGCGCGTACACCGAGGAGGTGCTGCTGCGCGAGTACCCGGAGATCCTCGACTGCACGGTGGTCGGGATCGCCGACGACGGCGTCGACTTCGGCTGGGAGGGCGAGGGCACGGCCACCACCCACGTCCTGGTGAACCTGGTGGAGGGCGCGGAGACGCCGGCGGACCCGACGGCCTGGATCAACGAGGCGCTGGTGAAGGCGGGGCTGCCGCGGACCGCGGGCGCCACGGTCGTCACCGAGGGCAGCATCCCGGTCGGGATCACCGGCAAGGTCCTCAAGCGGGTGGTGCGGACCGAGGCCAAGAGGCTGATCGGCGGCTGTTGACAGAGCCTGGCCGCGCGCGCGGGACAGCATGTGCGGGGCGCCGGGCCCCGACCGCCCCCGTGTAAACGTTGGCGCGAAGCGACAAAACGCCACGTCAACCGCGGGAGACAGAGAAGACCGGGGAAAGCCGGTCTTTGTACCGGAGCCAAACAACAGACAGGGGGACCCG
>NZ_JBHYZV010000043.1:0-67829 GCF_042753905.1 Streptomyces sp. NPDC059248
CCGGGCGGTGCCGCGGGCGGGAGGGGCCCGGCGGGCGCGTCGGGCGGCAGCCGGTGCGCCCCCCGTCCCGGCCGGCCGGCGGAGACGGGTCGCAGCAGCGCCGTCTGCTCGGCCGCCGGAGCCGCCGGAGCCGCGTAGGGCGCGGCGGTACGGGGCTGGTTCCCGGGCTGCTGGTACGGGGCCCGGCTCTCGGGCCCGCCGCCGGGCAGGCCGCCGGGCAGCGGGCCGGGCGGGTTCCCAGGGCCGTACGGCCCCGGACCGCCGCCACCGGTCACGGGCGGAAGGTAGGCCGTCTCCTCAGCCGCCGACACGGGAGCGGCGGGACCACCAAAGCCCGGAGCATTCCCCGGACCGCCCGGCACGGGCGGCAGGTAGGCCGTCTCCTCGGCTGCCGACACGGGCGCGGCGGGCGCGCCGAAGCCGCCGCCCGGGACCGGCGGCAGATACGCGGTCTCCTCCGCCGCCGACACCGGCGCGCCGAAGCCGGGTCCGTTCCCCGGGCCGCCCGGCACGGGCGGGAGATAGGCCGTCTCCTCAGCCGCCGACGACACCTGCGGCGGATAGCCGTACGACGGCGGCGACGCGGCGGGCGGTACGGGCGGCAGATAGGCCGTCTCCGCGGCATCGTGACCGGGATGGCCTGGGTGGCCGGGATGGCCGGAGACGGCACCGGGGCCGGGGCCGTATCCGCCGTATCCCGGGCCCGTGGGTCCGCCGCCCGGGACCGGCGGAAGGTACGCCGTCTCCTCGGCGGACGCGACGGCCGGACCAGGGGTCGGACCGGGGGACGGACCGGGGGACGGGGGCAGGCTCGGCTGGTACTGGGTGTCCCAGGTGTCGCCCTGCCAGGTCTGTGCGGCCTGCTGCGGCTGCGCCGGCTGCGGATAGCCGTACGACGGGGGCGGCGGTCCGCCGTGCCCGCCGTGCGGGTACGTGCCGGGGAGGCCCTCCTCCGGTTCGGGCCGCTCCTCGCGTCGCCGGTACGGGTCGTACGGATAGTGCTGATCGCTGCTCATGCTGTCCGGATCACCCTCCTGCGAACGGCGGCAGCACCTCGACCGTGCCGCCCTCCGCAAGCCGTACGGTCTCATGGTCACGTGTGCCGACGGGGTCGCCGTCGACGAGGAACGAGCAGCCCTTCAGTACCCGGGTCAGCTCACCGGGGTGGCGTTCGCGCACCGCGTCCAGCGCGCCGGCCAGCGTCCCGGCCGCGTACGGCTCCTCCGCGACCCCGGCCGCGGCCCTGGCCGCCGCCCAGTAGCGGATGGTCCCCGCGGGCATGTGGCGCTCCCCTCGTCCGTCCCGTTCCGTCCTGCGTCTCGTGTCCCGCGTTGCGCGGTCCTCCATCATGAGCCATCGGCGGGGGCCGCACGGTCGGCCAGCCAGACCCCGAGGCGCTCCAGCAGGGCGTCGGGCGCGGCGTTCTCGGCATGGCCCATGCCCGGCTCCAGCCACAGCTCGGACGGGCCGGCGGCGGCGAGCATCCGGGGGTGGTCGACGGGGAAGTACGGGTCGCGGTCGCCGTGCACGATCAGCAGCGGGGTGGGGGCGATCAGCGGGACCGCCTCGACCGGGGAGAGGGGGACGGGATCCCACTCCCGGTCGTGGATACGGGTCCGCAGTCCGTACCGGCCGAAGGACCGGCCGAGGGGGCGCGAGATCACCCAGTGCACGCGGCGCATAGGAGGCGTACCCCGATAGTGCCAGCGCGCGGGAGCACTCACGGCGGCCACCGCGTCCGTTCGTGCCTCCATGCGCCCCCCGCGCACGGCGGAGTAGAGGGCCGCGTGCCGGAGCACGACCGAGCCGCCCATCGAGAAGCCGGCGGTGGCGACCCGGGAGTGGCCCAGGGCGCGGGCCCACTCGACGGCGGCGGCGACATCGAGCACCTCCCGGTCGCCGACCGTGGACCGGCCGCCGGACCGGCCGTGCCCCCGGAAGGAGAAGGTCACAACGGCCGCGTGGGCGGCAAACGCGCTGGCCACCCGGCGGACGGCGGGCCGGTCGGCGGAGCCGGTGAAGCCGTGGGCGACGACGATCGCGGGCGTACGGGACGGTTCGCCGCCGGGCCCCTCCCCTCGCCCGATCGGCCCATCGCGCCGACCACCGCCCGGACCCTCACGCTCCGGATCCGGCCGGCGACGCGGTTGATAAATCGCCTCAATGCGGACACCATCGGAGGTTCGGAGCAGGGCGCGCCGGACCCCGGACGTGACGGGGCCGACATCCGACGGGTGAGATCGGCCCTCTGGCTCGGGACGCATGTGGGCTATTCTCCTGGGAATGAGGATCCGGGCGACGCAGCCCCCGGGTCCTTTTGCGTTTCCGGCCTGTTGTTACAGGCAGGTGAACCGGCGGGGCCGCCGGAGCAGCACGAACCACGTCCTCGCAGGGACCGAGGAGGAACCGACGACATGGGCGAGCGAACCGTGCACGACAGCTGTAAGAACGGGACGGACGAGGAAGCGGGTGAGCGGCGATGAGTTCCTTGCTGCTGCTCACGAACGCCCTCCAGCCGTCCGCGGAGGTCCTGCCCGCACTCGGGCTGCTGCTGCACAACGTGCGGGTGGCCCCGGCCGAGGGACCGGCGCTGGTGGACACCCCGGGCGCGGATGTGATCCTCGTCGACGGACGGCGCGATCTGCCGCAGGTGCGGTCGCTCTGCCAGCTTCTGCGCTCCACCGGTCTCGGCAGCCCGCTGATCCTGGTGGTCACCGAGGGCGGCCTGGCGGCGGTCACGGCGGACTGGGGGGTGGACGACGTCCTCCTCGACACGGCGGGTCCGGCGGAGGTCGAGGCCCGGCTGCGGCTGGCGACCGGCCGCCGTCAGATCGGGATCGACGACTCCCCCATGGAGATCCGCAACGGTGATCTGTCGGTGGACGAGGCGACGTACAGCGCGAAGCTCAAGGGACGGGTCCTCGATCTGACCTTCAAGGAGTTCGAGCTGCTGAAGTATCTGGCCCAGCACCCGGGCCGGGTCTTCACCCGGGCCCAGCTCCTCCAGGAGGTGTGGGGCTACGACTACTTCGGCGGTACGCGGACGGTCGACGTCCACGTACGGCGGCTGCGGGCCAAGCTGGGCCCGGAGCACGAGTCGCTGATCGGGACCGTACGGAACGTGGGATACCGGTTCGTCACCCCGGAGAAGTCGCCCGAGAAGGCGTCGGAGGGCGCGCCGAAGAAGCCGGAGCGCGCGCCGGGCCCGATGCCGTCGGCGACGGTGCGCGCGAGCGCGACGGCGGAGTAGCACCGGCGCCCGGGGGCGCGGAGGAGCTTATGAGCGCCCGTACGGCGATCCGGACGGCGCGCGGGCTCCTCCCCGCACCCCCGCCCGGTACCGGAGAGTAACCGCGGCGGCATTCGGAAGCCTCCCTTCCGCCTCCTTTCCCCACTTCTTCCACCCTGTGAGATAACGCGAACGACCTGCCTGGAAGGGGGTCACCACGCGTAGACTGCGGCGCGTGGCCAAGGTGACGCGGGACGACGTTGCGCGACTGGCGGGGACTTCGACCGCCGTCGTCAGCTACGTCATCAACAACGGACCCAGGCCGGTCGCACCGGCCACGCGCGAGCGGGTTCTCGCCGCGATCAAGGAGCTGGGGTACCGGCCCGACCGGGTCGCCCAGGCGATGGCCTCCCGTCGTACGGACCTCATAGGAATGGTGGTCCCCGACGCCCGGCAGCCGTTCTTCGCGGAGATGGCGCACGCGGTCGAACAGGCCGCGGCGGAGCGCGGGAAGATGGTCCTGGTCGGCAACTCGGACTACCGCCGCGAACGCGAGATCCACTATCTGCGGGCGTTCCTCGGGATGCGGGTCTCCGGTCTGATCCTGGTCAGCCAGGGGCTCACGGAGAGCGCGGCGGCGGAGATCGAGGCGTGGGAGGCGCGGGTCGTCCTGCTGCACGAGCGCCCCGAGGCGATCGACGACGTCGCGGTGGTCACCGACGACATCGGCGGCGCCCAGCTCGCCACCCGTCATCTGCTGGAGCACGGCTACCCCTATGTCGCCTGTCTCGGCGGCCCGGACACCACGCCGCCCGTCGGCGACCCGGTCACGGACCATGTCGAGGGCTGGCGCCGGGCGATGCTGGAGTCCGGCCGCGAGGTGGAGGGCCGGCTCTTCCAGGCCCCGTTCAACCGGTACGACGCCTACCAGGTCGCCCTGAAGCTGCTGTCGGGCCCCGACCGGCCGCCGGCGATCTTCTGCTCCACGGACGACCAGGCGATCGGGGTTCTGCGGGCCGCCCGCGAACTCCGTATCGACGTCCCCGGGGAGCTGGCGGTCGCCGGTTTCGACGACGTCAAGGAAGCCCATCTGACGGATCCGCCGCTGACGACGGTCTCGTCGGACCGCCCGGCGATGGCCCGGGCCGCCGTGGATCTGGTGCTCGACGACGGCCTGCGCGTGCCGGGGTCCCGGCGCGACCGGGTCCGCCAGTTCCCCTCCGGGTTGGTCATCCGCCGCTCCTGCGGCTGCGGCTGACCCCGGGCCCGTGCGGCCCGGGCCCAAGAGCCGGACCGTCCGGCGTCCACCGGTGTCCTTCGGCCCGCGGGCCGGTGGGTGGTTGCTCGCGCAGTTCCTCGCGCCCCTGAAAACCTTGACCTGCCCACACCTGCGAACGGCGGACCGGGGCCCTCGGCCTTGGAGACGATCGGGGGGTCCGCCGGGTGGGGGAGTCGGACCGTTCTGCGGGGCGACGGCGGGGGCCGGGGCGCTCGGGAGGATGAGCCGTATGACGCCTTCCGGACTTCCCACCGCGCCCCCGCCGCCCCGCTGGGCGGTCGTCGCCGCCCACGTCGTACCCCTGGCGGCCCTGCCGTCCGGGCTGTGGCGGATCGCCCTCGCCGTGGGGATCCCCGTGGGCTACTCGGACGCGGTCCTGCGGGAGGAGTTCCGGATCCCCGGCTGGGGAGTGGCGTACGTCATCGGTCTCTCCCTCGCCGCCGAGTGTCTGGCCCTGCTGACGACCGGCCTGGTCAGGCCCTGGGGCGCCCGGATCCCGCGCCCGGGAGGCGGCAGGGTCCGCCCCCGTACGATCCTGCTCGCGGCGGTCTCGGCGACCGCGCTGGTCACCGCGGTCTCCCTGGTGATCGTCGTCCAACTGGCCATCGGCACCAGGACGGACGGGCATCTGACGGGTACGGCCCTCACCGTGATGCTCGCCTGCTACGCGCCGCTGGTCCTCTGGAGCCCCCTGCTGGCGGCGGTGACCTGGTCCTACTACCGCCGCCACCGGCGACTGCCGGGAGCCGTCAGGCCGCCGAAGTCGTCACGGCCGTGTTCTGGCCTGCCACGATCTTCCAGCCGTCCGGGCGCTCGGCGATGACGTAGAGCGTCGATCCCCACGGGCCTTCGACGGGGTTGCCCGAGGCGTCGGTGGGGGTCTGGACCACATTGACGGCGACGACCCCGGGAGCGACCTCCAGCAGCTTGGTGATGTCGTACCGGGCGAAGGAGTCGGCGAGGAAGCCCTTCAGCGCCGGGGCGCTGAACTCGGTGATCGCCGCACGGCCGTCCAGCCGGGTGCCCATGGCGTTGGACCAGGACGCGTCCGTGGCGAACTGCTCGCCCAGCGCGATCGGATCCTTGGTGTTGAACGCCTCTTCCAGAGCCTTCACGACCGCGGACACCGCCTCCTGGATCCGCGGCGACAGCGCTCCCACGACGAGGACCTCGTTGCTCATGACCGTTCCCTTCGGTTCCGGATCGTCTCCGGGCGGTGATCGTCGCCGCCGGAAACCATTCGACAACCTCAAGAAAGGTTCAGGTCAAGGGGTCTGGGACGCCGTGTAGACGGAGAAGTCGCGCGGCTCCCGGCCCAGGGCCTCGCGGACACCGTCCGCGGGGGTCGCGCCGCCCTCCTCGCGGATATGGCGGTACAGGGCGATCAGGAACTCGACGCCCTCCGACGGCTCCCCGCCGCCGGCGGCGGTCGCCTCGGTCCGGAACTCGTCCTCCGTGACGGGGACGAAGCGCAGGGACCGGCCCGAGGCCGCGGCGAGTTCGGCGACGGCGTCGCCGAAGCTGAGGGACCGCGGCCCGGACAGGACGTACGTACGCCCTTCGTGGCCGTCCTCCGTGAGCGCGGCGGCGGCCACCTCCGCGAGGTCGTCGAGGTCGACGAAGGCCTCCCGCCCTTCGCCCGTGGGCAGCCGCAGTTCGCCGTCCCGCAGCGGCGCCACGAAGAAGTCCAGCTCGGTGAAGTTCTGCGAGAACCAGGTGGGCCGCAGGATCGTCCAGCCGAGCCCGGTCGCCGCGCCCACCTCCCGTACCGCGTCCTCGGTGGCGAGACCGCCGGGGACGTCCAGTTCGCCCCAGACCCGGGCCGACAGCAGGACCAGTCGCCGTACGCCGCCGCGGGCCGCCAGCTCGGCGAAGTCGCGGACCTCCGCGGGGGCTTCGGGGCCCTGCGAGTCCACGACGTACACCGCTTCGGCGCCGTCCAGACCCGGCTCCCACGTCGAGCGGTCGGACCAGTCGAAGCGGACGTGCCGGGACGGTCGGGGGAGGCCGAACGGGACGCGACGGCGACGGTACGGCCGCCCCGGCGGAGCACGTCGGCGACCCGCCTGCCGGTCTTGCCGGTACCGCCGAGGACGAGGACCGTGCCCGTGCCTTCGATGCCTTCAGGGGACTCGGGGGTGTCATGTGATGTCGTCATACGGGAAGTACACCGCCCCGTGACGGCACGCGCGATGGCTGATCATCTCGTTCCGATGTCAGATCGTCTCGTTTCCGGCCGCGCCGAGACGACGCGACAGCCGTACCATCGACGGCCATGGATGACGCGCTGTCGAGCCTGCTGAACGGTGTACGCCCCCAGGGCGCCGTCTTCGACCAGTCCGTGTTCAACCCGCCGTGGTCGCTGCGCTTCGTCGAGCGCGCCCCGGTCACCCTGCTCACCATGCTCAGCGGTGACGCGTGGATCGTCCCCGACGACGGCGAGCCCGTCCCCCTGCGCCACGGCGACCTGGCGATCGTGGTGGGCCCCGAGCCGTACACCGTCGCCGACTCCCCCGATACGGCCCCGCTGGCACTGATCGGCGACGCACGGCGGTGGACGAGCCCGGAGGGTGTGCCGATCCACGACGAGCTGCCGATGTGCGGACCGCGCCGGGACGACGGGCCGCCCGCCGAAGGGCCGTGGACGGTCCTGCTGAAGGGCGCCTACCACGTCGGCGGCAGCGTCTCGCGGCGCGTGCTGGACGCGCTGCCGCGGATCGCCCGGGTGCCCGCGGCGGCGGCCACCTGTCCCGCCCTGGACATGATCGAGCACGAGATCGGGCGGGACGTCCCTGGCCAGCAGGCCGTACTCGACCGGCTGCTGGAACTGCTCCTCGTCGCGACGCTGCGCGAGTGGTTCGACCTTCCCGGCGGGCATGCCCCGGCCTGGTACAGCGCGCACGGCGATCCCGTCGTGGGGCGGGCGCTCAAGCTCATCCACGGCGATCCGGCCCGGCCGTGGACCGTGGCGTCGCTGGCGGCGGAGGCCGGCGCGTCCCGGGCCAGGTTCGCCCGGCGGTTCACCGATCTCGTCGGACAGCCGCCGATGGCGTATCTGACCGACTGGCGGATCTGCTGGGCGGCCGATCTGCTGGCCACGACCGACGCGACGGTGGACGCGGTGTCCCATCAGGTCGGCTACGCCAACGCGTACGCGCTGAGCGTCGCCTTCAAACGGACGATGGGGGTCCGTCCGACCGAGCACCGGGCACTGGCCCGCGCGGCGGAACAAGCGGAACAAGCGGGAGAAGCGGAACAAGCGCATCAAGCGGGACAAGGGGCCCCGGTCGGCGCCACGGTCTGACGGCAGCGGCTACTGGGCCGGGGCGGCGGCGGGCGGCGGTTTTATACCGGGCCTACGGAACTCTGCCCCCGTTCTCACCGCGCCCTCAGATCCTTCTCAGACTCGGTGGGCACAGTCGATGCCATGACCGACCACTACCGCAGCGACGTTCCCCCGGCCGCCTGGCCCCCGCCGCCGTCCGGGCCCCCCGCGCCCCCCGAGCCCCCTCGGTCGCACCAGCGGCCCCGGGCCCGGCGGCCCGTCGCGCTCATGGTGGCCGTGGCCATCGGCGCGGCGGCCGTCGGCGGCGGCGCGGCGACGCTCCTGGACCGGGCGACCGACGACCGGGCCGCGGGCGGGCGGGGCGGCGGGGTCGCCGGGACCGGGATCTCCTCCGTGTCCGCCGGAAGCGTCTCCGGGGTCGCCGAGGCCGTGAAGCCCAGCATCGTGGAGATCACCGCGAACGGCGGCGGCGGACGGTCGACCGGCTCGGGCGTGATCGTCACGGCCGACGGGGAGATCGTCACCAACAACCACGTACTCGGCGGCGCCGACACCGTCAGGGTCAGGCTCGACGACGGGAAGACGTACACCGCCGATGTCGTCGGCACCGCGCCCGACAAGGACCTCGCGCTGCTGAAGGCGCGCGGCGCGAGCGGCCTCAAGGCGGCCCAGCTGGGCGAGTCCGACGCGGTACGGGTCGGGGACCAGGTCGTCGCCATCGGCTCGCCCTCGGGGCTGACCGGCACGGTGACCAGCGGTATCGTCTCGGCGCTCGACCGGGACGTGACCGTCGCCAAGGAGTCCGAGCAGCCCCGGCAGCCGGACCGCGGCTGGCCCTTCGAGTTCGGCGGGCAGCAGTTCAACGGCGACACCGGCGACTCCACGACCACGTACAAGGCGCTCCAGACGGACGCGTCCCTGAACCCCGGCAACTCCGGTGGCGCGCTCATCGACATGAGCGGGCGGATCATCGGCATCAACTCCGCGATGTACGCGCCGAGCGGCGCGAACGGGTCGGCCGCCGGCAGCGTCGGGCTCGGGTTCGCGATCCCCGTCGACACGGTGAAGAGCACCCTCACCGAGCTGCGCGCCGGTGCCTGAGGGGCCGCCCCCGACAACGGCGGCGCCCGGAAGTACGGCGGCGGACGCGACAACGGCGGCCCCCGGGGGCGCTGGCGTGCCCGGAGCCGGGTGGTACGGCGCCGCGTGCGAGGCTGACGGCATGACCGAGAGCCGCGACCGCGACCGCGCCACCGACGCCGACCCCGCCACTGCCACCGACCGCGTGCTGATCGTCGACGACGAGCCCGCCGTACGCGAGGCCCTCCGGCGGAGCCTCGCCTTCGAGGGCTACGGGACCGAGGTCGCCGCGGACGGCCTCGACGCGCTCGCGAAGACGGAGGCGTACCGGCCGGATCTCATCGTGCTCGACATCCAGATGCCCCGGATGGACGGGCTGACCGCGGCCCGCCGGATCCGCGCGGGCGGCTCGACCGTGCCCATTCTGATGCTCACCGCCCGGGACACCGTGGGCGACCGGGTCACCGGGCTCGACGCGGGCGCCGACGACTATCTGGTGAAGCCGTTCGAGCTGGACGAGCTGTTCGCCCGGATCCGCGCCCTGCTGCGCCGCAGCGGTTACGCCGCGCCGCCGCCCGCCGCCGACGCGCCCGGGGAGCCGGGTGACGTCCTCCGGTTCGGCGATCTGACGATGAACCCCGCCACCCGCGAGGTGCTCCGCGCGGACCGCCCGGTGGAACTGACGCGTACCGAGTTCACCCTGCTGGAGCTGCTGCTGACGCATCCGCGCCAGGTACTGACCCGGGAGCAGATCCTCAAGTCGGTCTGGGGCTTCGACTTCGAGCCCAGCTCCAACTCCCTCGACGTGTATGTGATGTATCTGCGGCGCAAGACGGAGGCGGGCGGCGAGCCCCGGATCGTGCACACCGTGCGCGGGGTGGGATACGTCCTGCGGTCCGCCGGGGGCGAGGGGTGACCGGCCCCGTCGTCCCCTCCAGGCCGACCGCGCCACCCGCCACACCCCCCGGCGGCAACGGCGGCAACCGCGGCAACGGCCGCGAAGGCCGCGAAGGCCGCGACGGCACCGGCGGCCTGGTCCACCGCTTCCGCCGGCTCCCCCTGCGCTCCCGGCTCGCGCTCCTCGTCGCCGTCGCCGTCGCGGTCGCCGTCGCGGCCGTCGCCGTCGTCTCCTGGGTGCTGACCCGCGCCCAGCTCAACGCCGAGCTCGACCGGTCCCTCGAGAACACCAGGGCCCCCCAGAAACTCGTGGTCGAGGCCCTCAAGACCTGTGCGCTCACCGACGAGCCCGCCCCCGTCGACAAGGACCAGGAGTCCTTCGCATACACCCAGATCGTCGCCCCGGACGGCTCCCGCTGCGTCACCGACTACAGCCAGCCGGTGAAGGTCACCAAGCTGGACATCGGGGTCGCCGACGGGCGGCTGGAGAGCGCGCTGCACAGCGGGGTCACGGACAGCGGCCAGAAGGTACGGACGCACACCACCGCGATGAAGCTGCCCACCGGCGACTTCGCGGTCTCCGTCTCTCGCCCCCTCGACGAGATCGACGCGTCCCTGAACCGGCTGGCACTGCTGCTCACCGGGCTCGCGGGCCTCGGGGTGCTGGGCGCGGGCGCGGCCGGGCTCTGGGTCGCGCGGGCCGGGCTCCAGCCCGTGGACCGGCTGACGGCCGCGGTCGAGCATGTGGCCCGTACCGAGGATCTGACGGTACGCATCCCCGCCGACGGCGACGACGAGATCGCCCGGCTCTCCCGCTCCTTCAACGCGATGACCGAGGCCCTCGCCTCCTCCCGGGACCGGCAGGCGCGGCTGATCGCCGACGCGGGGCACGAGCTGCGCACCCCGCTCACATCGCTGCGGACCAATATCGATCTGCTGGCGCGGAGCGACCGGACCGGGCGGGCGATCCCGCCCGAGGACCGCCGGGCGCTGATCGCCAGCGTGCAGGCGCAGATGACGGAGCTGGCCGCGCTCATCGGCGACCTCCAGGAGCTGTCGCGTCCCGATGTGTCGCACGGCGACGACGGGCCGCTCCGGGTCGTCGCCCTCCACGAGATCGCCGCCACCGCCCTGGACCGGGCCCGGCTGCGCGGCCCCGAACTCGCCTTCACCGCCGACCTCTCGCCCTGGTACGTCCGGGCGGATCCGGCGGCCCTGGAGCGCGCCCTGGTCAATGTCATGGACAACGCGGTGAAGTTCTCGCCGCCGGGCGCCGGGGTCGAGGTCGGGCTGCGGAACGGGACACTGACCGTACGCGACCACGGCCCGGGTATCCCGGCGGACGAACTGCCGTACGTCTTCGAACGTTTCTGGCGCTCCCCGTCGGCGCGGGCGCTGCCCGGCTCCGGGCTCGGTCTGTCGATCGTGGCCCGTACGGTCACGGCCGCGGGCGGCGACATCCGGCTGGAGCCCGCGTCCGGCGGCGGCACGATCGCGGTCGTCCGCCTCCCGGGCGCCGCTGAGCCGCCGCCGCCGACGCCGTGACCCGATCCCCCGGGTCGGGCACAATCACGGGCACCCGCCGACCCGGGAGGAGAGGTACCGAACATGGCCATGTCCAGGACCGTGGCCCATGCCGACCTGAGTGTGAAGATCCTGGTCCACCAGGTGCGGCTGGGCGCCGAGCGGTACCGGGTGATCAGCCCCGCCGCGCCACTGCGCAACGGCGCGCTGTACCGGTCCCCGTTCACCTACGACCTCCGTCTCGACCGGGAGACCGGCCGCCGGATCGGCGCCCTGTGGCTGCTCGCCGCACGGTCCCCGCGGTCCCTGGTCCATCTGCCGTTGCGCGCCGCGGCGGCGGCATCGGGGTTCGGGAACGAGTACGGGGACGGGGAGCCGCTGGATCTCGTCCTCGCGCACCGGGCCGTACAGTTCCGGCCGTCGCGGTGGAAGGAGATCAGGGCGCGGAAGGCCGCCGGGAACGCCCCGCGCGAGCGGCGCACCGCCCGGCTCCCGCTCGGTGATCTGCCCTCCGGGACCCCGGAGGTCGCCTACGGGGTGCCGTCGCCCACGGCCCGGCACACCCCGCCCCATCAGCGGCTGCACGCCGGGACGCTCTTCCTGACGGGCACCACGGCGGGGTTCAGGCAGGCCGCAGCGCAGCTCTTCGCCGTCGCGGGCGACGGCCCTTCGGCGGCCGTGACCGGCGGCGCGTACGACTACCCGGGGTGTTGCGGGCACCATCTGTGCCGGGGGCTCTACTACTGGCCGGAGCTGGCGGGGCGCCCCGACCACCAGGACATCCATGTGGTGTACACCCCGCCGGAGAAGTGATGGAGGGGCGGCGTGCGTACGGCCCCGGGCGAGTGCCCGGGGCCGTACGTTCACAGATGTCGCCGATGTGTCACCGTACGACGGTGATCCGTCCCGTCGCCGGGGGCGCCAGCGGCGCCGACGGGCTGGAGTTGGCCGCCAGATAGCCGATGAAGACATCCAGGTCGGACGCGCCGACCAGCTTGTTGGTGTGCTCCTTGAAGACCGCGAAGCCGTCGCCGCCGCCGGTCAGGAACTCGTTGATCGCGACCCGGTAGGTCTTCGCCGGGTCGATCGGCTCGCCGTTCAGCCGGACCGAGTCGGTGACGATACGGTCCGCGCCCGCCTTCGTCAGATCGAGGGTGTAGGTGAAGCCCTTCGACACCTGGAGGATCTTCGGGGCGGCCTGGTTGGAGCCGCTGACCTGCTGGCGGAGGGCCGTCAGCAGCTGGGCGCCGGTCAGGTCGACCACGTTCATCATGTTGGTGAACGGCTGGACGGTGAACGCCTCGCCGTAGGTCACCACCCCGTTGCCCTCGGCACCGGACGCCTGGTGGACCAGGGGTGCGCGAATGCCGCCGGGGTTCATCAGGGCGAGCTGGGCGCCGCCCTTGTCGGCCGGGGAGAGGGCCGCGAGCTGGGCGTCCGCGATCAGATTGCCCAGGGGGCGCTCTTCGGCGTTCATCGGGTTGTCGATGTCCGCCGCGATATGCGCGACCGGCCGGTTGGCGATCGGGGCGGCCAGCGCGTTCCAGCGGTCGATGAGGCGGGTCATGTCCGGGGCCTTGGGCACGTCCCGGGTGACGACGTGGTTGGTGGCGCCGACCGAGGTACGGACGATGTCCTTGGTCCGCCGGTCGTAGGTGAGGGTCGTCTCGGTGTAGAGCCGCCCCGCGGACGCCGCCGACGTCACCGTGCGGGGCTTGCCCGCCGGGTCCGGGATGGTGCAGGCGTACGCCTGGTGGGTGTGCCCGGTGACCAGCGCGTCGACCTGCGGGCTGACCTTCTTCGCGATGTCGGCGATCGGTCCGGAGATGCCGTCGCCCGCGCCGGGGCTGTCGCAGTTGTAGTTGTACGAGGAGGAGGCCGGGAAGCCGCCCTCGTGCAGCAGGGCGACGATCGACTTGACGCCCTTGCGCTCCAGCACCTTGGCGTACTTGTTGATGGCCTCGATCTCGTCGCCGAACTTCAGGCCCTTGATGCCCTCGGCGTTGACGATGTCGGGGGTGCCTTCGAGGGTGACCCCGATGAAGCCGATCTTCACACCCTTGTGTTCCCAGATGTAGTACGGGTCCAGCAACGGCCGGCCCGACTTCTCATGGGTCACGTTGGAGGTCAGATAGGGGAAGTCGGCGCCCTCGAACTTCTTGCCGGGCTGGAAGCAGCCGGCCGTGGGGTGGCAGCCGCCGTTCTGGATCCGGGCCAGCTCCTTGGCGCCCTCGTCGAACTCGTGGTTGCCGACGGAGGAGACGTCGAGGTCCAGCTCGTTGAGCGCCTCGATGGTGGGCTCGTCGTGGAAGAGCCCGGAGAGCATCGGGGTGGCACCGATCAGGTCACCGGCCGCGGCGGTGACCGAGTACTTCTCCCCCTTGCGGGCCTCCCGCAGATGGGTGGCCAGATACTCCACACCGCCCGCGTCGATGGTGCGGGTGGTGCCGTCGGGGTTGGTGTGGGTCACCCGGCCGCCGGAGCCCGAGGGGGGCTGGAGGTTGCCGTGGATGTCGTTGAACGACAGCAACTGGACGTCGACCGTACGGCTGTGGCCGTGGCCCTTGCCGCCCTTTCCGTCCTTCTCGTCCCGGTCCCGCTCATGGGCGCCCGCCGTGCCCGCGGGCATCGCGGCGAGCAGCGCGCCCACGGTGGCGAGTCCGGCGACGGTGCCCAGGATCCGGCGGCTTCGGCGGCCGCTGCGGTCCCGGTTCGGTCTGGCGGGGCTCTGGCGGCCCGGCTCCTGTGGAGTGGCTGACATCTTTCCCTCGGATTCCCCTCGAACGGCGCGACAAGGCGGCTGGGCCGCCCCGGCAGCCTAGGGTCAACGCGCGTAGCTAACCAGAGGTCGACGGGTCACAACTCGGCCATCGTGATCCGCCTATCAACCATCACCGCCCCTTGTGTGGTCATTTCCCCCGATGACCAGTCGGCTGCAACACCAACAGGGAGTGCGCGGATGACGGCGACGAAGAGGGCGACGGATACGGCGACCAGGACGACGACCGGACGGCGCCGCCGGGCGGTACGGACGGGAACGGCGGCACTGATCGCGGGGGCGGTGGCGTCGGGGGCGCTGGCCGCCGCCCCGGCACAGGCGAGCGACCGGGACCGCGACGCGCGGGGCGGCGGCCACGCGGTCACCCAGCGGGCGGTCGAGGCCATGGTGGCCGGCGGGGTGCCCGGGGTGACCGTCACCGCTTCGGACGCCGACGGGGTGTGGAAGAGCGCGGCCGGCACGGGCGATCTGCGAACCGGGAAGAAGCGGGGCGCGAACGACCGCTTCCGGGTCGCCTCCATCACCAAGACGTTCGTGGCGACCGTGCTCCTCCAGCTGGAGGACGAGGGGAAGCTCAGCCTGGACGACACGGTGGAGAAGTGGCTGCCGGGTGTCGTCCGGGGCAACGGCCACGACGGCCGGAAGATCACCGTCCGCCAGCTCCTCAACCACACCAGCGGTATCTACAACTACACCGACGACCCGGCGTTCGCGCGGAAGTATCTGCACGAGGGCTTTCTGAAGCACCGCTATGACACGGTGCCCCCGGCGTACCACATCAAGGTCGCCATGGCGCATCCGCCGAACTTCGAGCCGGGCAAGTCGTTCCGCTACTCGAACACGGGTTACGTCCTCGCGGGCCTGATCATCGAGAAGGCGAGCGGTACGTCGTACGAGCAGCAGGTTCGCGAGCGGATCATCAATCCGCTGAAGCTGCGCGCCACACACAACCCGGGCAACACACACCACATGCCCCAGCCGAGCAGCCGGGCCTACTCCAAACTGACGCCGGACCCGACCGCGACGAAGGTCCACGACGTCACGGTGATGAACGGCTCCCAGGGCTGGGCGGACGGCGACATCATCTCCAGCGCCGCCGACCTCAACCGCTTCTACAAGGCGCTGATACGGGGCGAATTGCTGTCGCCGAAGCAGCTCACGGCAATGAAGACAACGGGCCCGGAGGGGTACGGGCTCGGGCTCTTCAAAACCGAGACGACATGCGGGACCACCCTCTGGGGCCATAGCGGCGGGGCAGCGGGCAGCCTCTCCGACGCGCTGACCACGGAGGACGGCAGCCGCCAGCTCGCGTTCAACGCCAACGGGGACTACGACGTGACGCCGGCGTCCTTCCAGCGGGTGGTGGAAGCCGAGTTCTGCGGCACCGAGCCGGGTACTCCCCCCAAGGCCACCACCGATGCCGGGGCCGACGCCCACGTCCTGCGTACCGGCCGGGGCTGAGCCCGATGACGACGACCACGGCCCGTGCCCCCGCCATCAGGTGGGGTACGGCGGTCGTCGCCCTGGTCACCGGGGCGGTGGCGGCGACGGGTCCGGCCGCCGCCGCCCAGGACCGGGACGGGGCGCGGGACCGGGACCGGCCGACCCTGCGGGCGGTCGAGCTGCTGGTGGCGGAGGGTGCGCCCGGGGTGACCGTACACGCGACCGACACGAACGGCGTGTGGAAGACCGCGATCGGCGTCGGCGATCTGAGGACCGGCAAGAAGCGGGGCGAGAACGACCGCTTCCGGGCCGCGTCCGTCACCAAGACGTTCGTGGCGACCGTGCTGCTCCAGATGGAGGCCGAAGGAAAACTCGACCTCGACGACACCGTGGAGCGATGGCTCCCGGATCTCGTACGCGGACATGGCCACGACGGCCGGAAGATCACCATCCGCCGGCTCCTCAACCACACCGCCGGTATCTACGACTACACCGACGACCCCGGTTTCCGGCGGACGTATGTCCACGAGGGCTTCCAGAAGCACCGTTACGACACCCTCCGCCCCACTGAAATCGTCCGGATCGCCATGGCGCATCCGCCGAACTTCGAGCCGGGCACCGCGTTCCGCTACTCCAACACCGGCTATGTCCTGGCCGGCATGATCATCGATCGGGTGAGCGGTACTTCGTACGAGGACGAGGTACGCGACCGGATCATCGAGCCACTGGGTCTGCGGGGCACCACCGCTCCCGGCGACCGCGTCCGGCTGCCGAAACCGAGCGGCAGGGCGTACTCCAAACTCTCGCCGCACCCGAACGCCACGGAGATCCACGACGTCACGGAGCTGAATCCGTCCCAGGGCCGGGCAATGGGGGACATCGTCTCCACGGCGGCCGATCTCGACCGGTTCATGGGCGCGCTGATGCGGGGCGAACTGCTGCCGCCGGAGCAGCTCGCGGCGATGCGGACGACCACACCCGGGGGTTACGGGCTCGGCATCCAGCGGGTCCCGACGCGCTGCGGGGCCGCCGTGTGGGGCCATGGCGGCATCGGCCCCGGCACCCTCTCGTACGCGATGACCACAGAGGACGGCCGCCACCGGGTGGCGCTGAACCTCAACGGTGACTGGTCCCTGACGCGGCAGACCTTCGGGCGGGTCGCCGACGCCGAGTTCTGCGGCATCGACCCGGGGGCGCCTTCGAAGGCCACCGCGAAGGACGCGGAGCCCGACGCCCTCCCCTCCTTGCCCACCCTCCCCTCACCGAACGGAACGGATCCACGATGACGACGACCTCCCGCCGCAGACGCCGCCGTACGGCCACGATCGCCCTGGTCAGCGGCGCGCTGGCGGCCACCGCCTTCACCTCGCCGGCCCGGGCTGTGAACGACGACCACACGGCGACCAAGGCGGCACTCGACCTGGTGGTCGCGGGCGGACTGCCCGGCATCACCGCCACCGCGACCGACGCCGACGGCGTCTGGAAGGCGGCGGCGGGCCTGGGCGATCTCAAGACCGGCAAGAAGCGGGGCGAGAACGACCGCTTCCGGATCGCCTCCATCACCAAGACGTTCGTGGCGACCGTGCTCCTCCAGATGGAGGCCGAGGGCAAGCTCGACCTCGATGACACCGTGGAGAAGTGGCTCCCGGGCGTGGTCCGGGGCAACGGACACGACGGCCGGAACATCACCGTCCGCCAGCTCCTCAACCACACCAGCGGGATCTTCGACTACCTGGGCGACGCGACGTACTACGACAAGTACATGTCCGAGGCCGGTTTCCTCAAGCACCGCTACGACTACCGCAGTCCGATGACGGCCGTACGGTACGCGATGCGCAACGCCCCGACCGACAAGCCGGGCGACCGGCACCGGTACTCCAACACCAACTACGTCCTCGCGGGCCTGATCATCGAGAAGGCGGGCGGGAGGACGTACGAGAAGGAGCTGCGGGACCGGATCTTCAAGCCGCTGAAGCTGCGGGCCACCAGCAGCCCCGGCGACAGCAGTCTGATGCCGAAGCCGAGTAGCAAGGCGTACTCGAAGCTCTCCCCGGGACCGACCGCGAAGACCATCGACGCCACCCTCCAGAACGCCTCCCAGTCCTGGGGCGACGGCGAGATGATCTCCGACGGCGCCGACCTCAACCGCTTCTACAGCGCCCTGCTCCAGGGCAAGCTGCTGCCGCCGAAGCAGCTCAAGGCGATGAAGACGTTCGCCCCCGACCCCGACAACGCCCCGGGTACCGGCTACGGCCTGGGCCTGGCGGCCTTCGGGACGAGCTGTGGAAAGACCGTGTGGGGCCACAGCGGCGGCTGGATCGGGTCGCTGTCGTTGGCGGTCACCACCGAGGACGGCCGCCACTCCCTCGCGTACAACGCCAACGGCGACTGGCGGGGCGACGAGCTGTACGCGCCGGTGGAGGCCGAGTTCTGCGGCACCACCGCGAAGACGGCCCTCAAGACGGCCCCGGCCGGGACGGGAGCGCTCGCGAAACTGACACCGTCGCGGGCGACGACCCCGTAGCGCCGGGTCCCGCACGGCCCGCCGGTTCCCCGGCTCTCAGGGGGAGCCGGCGGGCTCGGCCCTGCCTGCGGGCTCGACCCGCATCGTCGCCATCAGCTCGTCGGCCAGCTCCGTGACCTTCTCCGACTGCGCCATATTGCGCCAGGTGAAGGAAGCCAGCACCAGGCTCCGCACCCCGGGCGGAAGGACGGCGTAGGTGAGCGACCCGCTGTCCTGGCGCCACAGCCCGAGGAACTGCTTCGTCCGCACCTGCGACCGGACCCGGACGGCGGACCCCGAGGGCAGATCGGGATACGTCACCTCGGGCGCGACGGCCGTACCGCCGCCGCCCGCCCAGTCCAGCAGCAGGGACTCGGCCTCGTCCAGACCGGCCGCCGGGGCGCTCTCCTCGGGCTGCCCGTCGAGATAGGTGTCGACCACGAAGTCCACGACGGCCTCGCCGCTCGCGGAGTAGAAGGCGGCGGCCATCACCGGCCCCTCGGCGTTCAGCGCGACGGCCCGGTCGGCCACGTCGTCGAAGAGTGCCTTCTCCTCGATCCTCAGCCCGCGCGGCCCGTAGAGTTCCACGGTCCGCCGGGCCAGCGCCTCCGCCTCGGCGCGCGTACCCGTGGCCAGTGTCAGATCGACCCATCCGGGGGCGAGTTCGACACGGCACACGAGATCCTCGACCGGCGGAGCGTCCTCGTCCTGTGCGGTCACGCCCCCGTTCCTACCAGAGGGGAGCGTGTGGTGTCCGTGGTTAAGCGATTCAGGCGGGGCCGCCGAAAGGTTCCATGGCGGTAAGTCGGGATTTCATCCCAGGCCGACGACGGAGCACCCCATGAACCGGGTGACGGCGAGATCGGCCAGCAGCCAGGACAGCCGGGGATCCTCATGCGGCAGTTGTACGGACTCCTCGCACCGTCGCACGACCCCCCGCCCGCTCGAATCAACGCCGTACAAGGTCCCCCGGTACCCCCAGGGCCTGGGGTAGCGCACCCGTACGGCGGTGAATCCCCGGGCGAGGAAGGGGCATTGCTCCACGGCGAGTACGGCGCACGGCTCCGGGCAGACGGGCGGCGTGAGGATCAGGGCGTCCTCCAGCTCCTTCTCCTCCCCTCCGGGCAGCACCCAGAGGAGCCCGCGCAGATCCGCCGGCGGCTTCCGCCCGCAGACCTGGCACAGCAGCTCCCCGGCCGCGCGGTGCTGGCGCCGTGGATCGACCTCCTCGTACAGGGGCCGCCCACCGACGTCGGAGGCCCGCCGCCCCCGCCCGCGCGCGAGGAGCACCCCGTCGTACGTCCGGTCGTACACGCTCTCGTCCGCGTACCCGATCCCCCACCCCCCGGCCGCCACGACCACGGGCTCCCCGAGAGCGGGCGCGCCGGACCAGGGCGTGATCCACGGGACGACGCGCCCCTGGAAGCGCGGCAGCTCCGTCATCGCACGACCTCGATCCGCCGGGTGCCGGCTTCCCCGCTGTACGCGTCGATGATGTGCTCGGGACAGGCCACGACCCCGGGTCGCACTTCGACGGCGGCGGTGGTCTCCCGCCCGCAGACGCGGCACACGGCGGCGCGCGGGGCCGGGAGTTCGGCGAGCAGACTCTCCAGCTTCATCGCACCGGCCCCATCAGACTCCAGACGGTCCGCCCATCGGGGCTGACGCCCCACCGCCGCGACAGCGCCGCGACGATGTCGAGCCCCCGTCCACTCTCGTCCTCGGGCCCGGCCGCACGCGGCGCCGGAGCGACCGGGTTGCCGTCGGTGACCTCGATGAGGAGGTCACGCCCGGTGTCCCGGACGCGGAGACGCACCGGCCCGTGCCCGTGCCGTACGGCGTTGGTCACCAGCTCCGAGACGACCAGCTCGACATCGTCGACGACGGAGGCGAGCCCCCACCCGGTGACCCGGGCCCGGGTGACCCGCCGCATCCGCCCGACCTCGGATTCGGCGGCCTCGATCCCGGCCTCGAAGACCCGCACCTCGGCCGGAACCGACGGGGTGGTCGGCGCGATACCGGTCGTTCTGCCGGGCGATGTCCGTAAGCCGTTCGGCCTGGTGGGTCGCATCGTCTACCTCCGTCAGGGGTGACGGGCCCGCGCGCGGCGCGGGTCCTCGCGTCGTTCTTCGCGGCCACCGGGCAGGGGGTGTCACCGCACGGGGGCATCCCTGCCGATCCGCCCAACAACCGTGCGTCATGTGCGATTTACTGTGCAAGCAGCCTCTCGGTGGTACTTAAATTGGCACATGCCAGGACACCGGACACGGGTCTCGCCGAGGAGGGACAGAAGCTGCGCCGAGCGGAGACAGAGTCCGCCGCGACACCGGACACAGGTCATGTTGAGCACCGACAGGACCGGGGAAAGGGTGAGGACAGTGGCAGCAAAACGTGGAGCGACGTTCCGTCGCAGAGAGCTGGGCAAGGAGCTTCGAAAACTCCGGGAGGAGAAGGGGATGACGCTGCAAGCGGTGTCCGACGCCCTGGGCTTCTCCCATTCGAAGCTGGCGCGGGTGGAGGTGGGCGAGAACGACCTGCCACGCGTCGCCGACTTGCAGCGGCTGATCGCCCATCTCGACCCCGATATGAGCGAGGACGACCAGGAGACCCTGCTCCAGTTACACCGGGAGTCTCTGAGCAAGGAGCCGTGGACGCCGTACAAGGCGTATATGCCGTCGAAGATGCCGACGTTCCGAGGGCTGGAACAGGACGCGACGGTGATGCGGGCCTGGCAGCCGTGCTTTGTGTACGGCCTGTTCCAGACGCCCGACTACGCGACGGCGCTCTACCAGATCGCCAAACCGGTCGACGAGACGACGACCGAGTACATCGAACAGAACGTCCGGCTGCGCATGGAACGGAAAGAGCTGATCACCCGTTCCGAGGACCCGCTGGAGCTGCGCGTCGTCATGGACGAGTCCGCCGTACGCCGCATCGTCGGCGGCTATGAGGTGATGCGTGCCCAGTACCGGGAGATCGTGGAGCTGGCCGGACTGGACAACGTGACCGTCCAGATCCTCCCCCACGACGTCGTGACCTACCGAACCGAGAGCAACTTCACCCTGCTCGACTTCTCCGAGACGCTCGTCCCTGTTGTGCAGATGGACATGTGGAACACGGTCAGCGTGACCGATGAGCGGCGCGAAGTTCAGCGGAACATCCGGCGCTTCGACGCCATGCGCGACAGCGCCCTGCCTCCGGCCCGCACGGCCGACTTCCTGCAACGACTCACACGAGAGTGGGCATAGCCATCAATACCGAGATCACAAACCGCGTCGCGATAGCCGAGTCCGCCTGGTTCAAGTCCTCCTACAGCAACGACTCCGGTGGCAACTGCGTCGAGATCGCGGACCTGCCCGACCAGATCGGCATCCGCGACTCGAAAGACCCAACCGGACCCGTACTCCTCCTCACCCCGAAAGCGTTCAGCAGCTTCATCAACACCACCAAACTGACGCCGGTCGACCGGCGCTGACGGCCTGCTCCAAGGTGTGGCGCATCCCCCGGCCCATGTGACCGGGGAATGCGCCCGCACGCCCTGTCCCGAAGACGGTCTGCCAGGCCAGACTGATAGCCGTCCCGACAATCCACCAGGGGGCAGGCGTGGACGCTCATTCGATCGCGGCGGACCTCCGCCGACGCATCATCAACGGCGAATACCCGCACGGGAGCCTCCTCCCATCCGTCCGCGACCAAGTGGAGCGCTACGGCGCGAACCGGCAGACGGTTTCCGCCGCGTACGCCGCGCTGGCCGCCCTCGGTCTCGTCCGTTCCGGCCGGGCCGACGGCACCCGTGTCACGGCGACCAAGCGGTCCGACGCCCATCTGGGGACGTTCACGCCACCGGATCTCACGGCCGCTCAGACCTGGCGGCCCACCGGAGACGGACGGGCACGGGAGGACACGACCCTCGTCCGGGAGATCACCGCGTCCGCCACCATGTCCGAGTGGGGCTTCCAGGAGGGACAGACCCTCGTCGAGCGGACCCGGGTGCGATACATCGACGACATCGCCGTGCAGCACAAGCTGACACTGCTGCCCTACCCCGTGGCCGCGCACGTCCCGGACGGCTACGAGGGCGCACCCCCGATGCTGGCACCGGCCGGATCGGAAGCCGCGTCACCACCCGCCGGGACGCGCATGGCCGACTGGCTCGGCTGGGACGTGGCCCACACCGAGTGCGCCATCACCGTGGAGCCGATGGACGACATGGCGTGCGAGGCACTCGGCACTGCGGCCGGATCGCCGGGCTTCCGTATCGTCGGCATCACCCGCGCCCCCGAGGGCCACACCCTCTACATCACCGTGACCACGGCTCAGCTCCATCACCGCGTCACCCTCGGGATCACCGGCTGACCAGCGGCTGACTGCCGTTCCGTGCCCATAGGGTCGATGGCCTCAGAACGCGACCGGAGGGCACCTGTGAGGAACACCGGGACAATCACCGACACCCAACTGGCGGCGGCCCGGCTCATCTGGGACTACCACCAGCTGGGGCACGACCTCCGCCCTGCGGATGTGGTGATCGGGCTGGGCAGCCATGATCTCGGCGTGGCGACCACCGCCGCCGACCTCTATCACCGGGGTGTGACCAAGACCCTGGTCTTCACCGGGGCCAACAGCCCCACCACACGCCACCGGTTCCCCCGGGGCGAGGCGGTCCACTACCGCGAGCACGCCCTCGCCCTCGGCGTCCCTGGCGACGCGATCCTCGTCGAACCGGATGCCACCAACACAGGCGCCAACATCACCCTCAGCCGTGAACTCCTCACCCGGACGGGCATCGAACCCGCCTCGGTTCTCCTGGTCACCAAGCCGTACATGGAGCGCCGCGCCTATGCGACCACCCGCCGGGTCTGGCCCGAGGTGGACGTCCGGTGCGCGTCGGAGGAGCTGGCCTTCGAGGAGTACGCGACCGGTATCGGCGATCCGAAGCTCGTACTGGACATGCTCGTCGGCGACCTCCAGCGGATCATCGAGTACCCGCGCCTCGGATACGCGATCAAGCAGAACGTCCCCGCAGAAGTCCGGGCCGCGTACGACGGCCTGGTCGGCGCGGGCTTCACCAGCCGCCTCATGAAGGCGTAAGGCGTGGGCACCATCGGCGAGCGCCGTGCCGCCCTCACCCACGCCATGGCGGAACGCGGGGACTGGCCCGACCGGTCCCCGTGGATCCGGGAGACCGTAACCCGTCTTCCCCGGGATCTGTTCGCCCCCGAGGCGAAGGTGCGGGTGGTGACCATCGCCTCCCAGGTCCGGGCGACCAGCGTTGCGTCCTCGCGTGGGTCGGCGTCGTGTCTCTCGGGCGACATTCCGCTGATGCCGCCGGGTCCCAGTCCGGGGGCGGAGGTGGGGAAGCGGAGCTTGCGCCGTCGCCGAGGTTCTCCTTCACGAGGGCGTCGAGGTTGCAGCCGGTCGGGAATGTGCCGCCGCGGATGCGGTGGGCGAAGGCGAGCGTGTCGATCGTGCGGTTCAGGAGTTGGCTGGGGATCGGGATGACCATGGCGGCGGCCCGCAGATCGGCGGTGAGGATGCCTTGTCCCACGATCAGCTGTTTGCCGTGGAGTGCGTTGATCAGAGCGCTTGCGGGATGGGGACCCCTGATGATCTCGTCGCCGGTGATCCGTAGGCGTTCGCCGTCGAAGTCGGCGTGGACCAGGCCAGGCTCGGCCGATGAGCCCATCCCTCGGGAGGGGCGGCTGCGACGCCGCGTCCGTGTGCCTGGGACCCGCGCTCGTAGTCGACGTCGCAGAACGTCAGGGAGATGGGGCGCCTGCGCTGGCGCCTTGGTTGACCAGCTCGTGGGCGTTGTGCGGTTTCCCCCACCGGTGTTGCCCCTTGTCTTCTCCGGCTGTCGTGCCCGTGGCGGCATCGTCACGGCTGTCACTGACAACCGGCCTGCGCTCGGGGCGAGGATCCCGGTGCCGGGGATTTTCCTTTAACGCTCCGACCGGTTCGTTTCAGGAAAGCGGGGTCGCCCTCGTGCCGCTGCCGAGACGGGGGCAGATGCTCGAAGGCCGCCCCGGCGGGCCTTGAGGGATCTTCCGCAGGGGCGCCCTGGTCCGGGCGGCGGGTCAGGCCGCGGTGGCGGTCACCGGTGCCAGGGTGTGCGCGGTGCGGGCGATGAGGTCGGCGGCCTGGTCGATGTCGGTGTCGGTGGTGGTTCGGCCGATGCTGAGCCGGAGGGTCGCGCGGGCCTGGTCACGGGTGAGGCCGATCGCGGTGAGGACGTGAGAGGGCTCCCCGCTTCCGGTGTTGCAGGCCGAGCCGGTGGAGGCGGCGATGCCAGGGAGGCGGTCGAGGAGGTCGGTGGCCTCGATGCCGGGGAGGGTGAGGCTGAGGTTCCCGGGCAGCCGCCGGTGCGGGTGCCCGTTGACGGTGGCGCCGGGGACCGCGGCCAGGAGGCGGTCCTGGAGCCGGTCGCGCAGGGCCCGGGTGCAGGTCGTGGGTGGGACGGCGTCGGTAGTAATGAGGCGGGCAGCGGCGCCGAAGCCGACGATGGCGGGAACGTTGGGGCTGCCGGCCCGCAGTCCGCGTTCTTGTCCGCCGCCGCTCTGCAGGGCGGTGATCCGGGTGCCGCCGCGTATGTAGAGGGCGCCGATGCCTTTGGGTCCGTGGAGTTTGTGGGCGGACAAGGACGCGAGGTCGACGCCGAGTTCGGCGACGTCGAGGAGTCCGCAGCCCGCGCTCTGGGCGGCGTCGGTGTGCAGGATGATGCCGCGCGGGGCGGTGATCTCGGCGATGGCTGCGAGCCGTTGCAGGGTGCCGATCTCGTTGTTGGCGTGCATCACCGAAACGAGCACGGTGTTCGGGGTCAGGACTGCGGCGATGTCGGCGGGGTGGACGCGGCCGTGCTTGTCGACGCCGACGCGGGTGAGGGTGAAGTCGTGGTGGTCGACCAGCCGCTGACAGGCAGCGAGGACAGCCTTGTGCTCGATCGCGGTGGTGACGATGTGCCCGCCGCGCGGGCAGGCGGCCAGGGCGGCGCCGACGATCGCGAGGTGGTTGGCCTCGGTAGCGCCGGAGGTGAAGACGATCTCCAGCTCGTTCTTCGCGCCGACCAGGTCGGTGACCTGGCGGCGGGCGGTGCGAACGGCCTCGGCAGCGGTGCGTCCGAAGGCGTGCGGGCTGGAGGGGTTGCCGTACT
Source organism: Streptomyces sp. NPDC059248 (assembly GCF_042753905.1). Lineage (NCBI taxonomy): Bacteria > Bacillati > Actinomycetota > Actinomycetes > Kitasatosporales > Streptomycetaceae > Streptomyces > Streptomyces sp. NPDC059248. Next base: position 25,168 of record NZ_JBHYZV010000043.1, read on the forward strand.
CATGGGTGAGGAACGGCAGCATCGCCTCCAGGACGCGCCCGTCCAGTGGGGTGGTGGCCTGGTGGTCGAGGTAGATCGGCTCGGTGTTCATGCGGCCCGCTCCTGCTGTCGGGCGGCGGCCGGTGCCGTCGCGGCGTACTTGCGTTCGCCGTCGACCAGGTCCCAGTAGATGGTGCGGGGCTCGGCGAAGACGGAGAACGCGGTGGCCAGGCAGTGCCAGTTCCGGTTCGGCTGGGACATCGCGAGGAAGAAGGCGTCGTCGAAGAGCCGGCGGGCGCGCTTGGCCAGGGCCTCGTGGGTCGGCTGCGGGGCGAACAGGTGCAGGTAGCCGCGCTGCCGCAGCCAGGTCTCGGCGTGCTCGGCGCCGACCTCGCCGTCGAGGTGGCCGCCGTCGGTGAGGGTCTGGGCGGCGAGCCGCTCAAGGCGGCGGGTGCGGCGGGCGTCCTCGCCGCCGGGGCACTGGTCCCCGGTGATCTTCCACTCGTGCCAGCGGGGCGGCTGGTAGTGGGTGAAGTCGACGTCATCGAGGTGGGCGGTGACCTGCGGCGGGATCTGTCCGCGGGTCAGGTCCGCGACGTCGTAGCCGGGCCCGAGAGCCTCCAGGGTCAGCGAGCCGGGGCGGCCGGGGCCGGGCCGGTCCACGCGGATCAGGACGGTGAGGCGGTTGGTGAAGCGGTTGGTGGGCTCGGCGAGGATCACCGCCCGTCCGTCCGCCAGCAGGGCGGCGGTCCTCGGCCCGATCTCCTCGATGGCGAAGGTGTTGCCGCCTCGGTAGTACTGCTTGGTCTCCACCCCGCCGTCCGAGCGGATCATCAGCGTCCGGGTGCCGGTGGCGGCGGCCAGGACGTGGGCTGCGGTGCGGACGGCGGCCGCGCTGTGGCCGGGCGGGATGAGGCAGGCGTTGAGCACGGGCAGTTTCAGCGAGTGCAGCAGGGCCATGGTCTGCCACTTCGGCCAGCGCCGGTCCTTGGCCGCCGCCGCCAGCTCGGCGGGGTCAAGTGCGTGTAACGGGCGGGGCAGGGGTATCGCCATCGCTCCGTCTCCTTCCTCTCTTTGCTCATGCGGCGGCCGCGAGGTGCAGGTCGGCACTCAGCTCGGCGAAGGTGCGCTGACGGTTCTCGGTGAAGGGGTGATCGCGCCAGTCGTAGGAGTCGCCGATGCCGAGCTGGTCCGCGCAGACGCGGCGTACGAATTGCCGGGTGAAGCCCGCCGAGGGCCAGTAGTAGTGCTCGCCGGGATGCGGGGAGAGGTAGAGGTAGGAGCCGTCCGCGGCCGCGGGGAGGCCGGTCATGGAGGTGAGCCGCAGGCCCGGCCCGCCGATCTCCTCGTAGGCGGCGGTGATCTCGTCCGGGTCGGGGACGGGGATCAGGTGCAGGTGGCAGTGGCTGCAGCAGGAGGCCCCCAACTCGCAGTCTCGCGGTCCGTGTTCGGCCAGGATCACCGGCCCGTAGCGGGCCTGGATCAGTGCGCGCATGCCCTCGGTCTCCTCGGCGACGCGCTGGAGGCCGGCGGGGGTGACGTCGGCAGCGGCGTCCAGGTGCTCAAGCGGCATGAACAGGCAGTAGCCCGGGGTGAGGGCGCCGATGGTCGGCAGCAGCACCCAGCCGCCGTCGGTCTCGGTGATGATCCGGGTCGTGCTCTCGCGTGCGGCGAACTCGGTGCAGAACTGGCAGTCCATCACGGTCACCTCGAAGTCGGGTCGGTGGGGAACTCATCGGCGTATCGGCTCTTCAGGTCGGCCCCGCGGCCGTAGAAGGGGTGGGATGCACTGTCGTCGGAGCGGGGGCCGTCCAGGGCGAAGACGAGCAGGCGCCCCAGCGCCATGCCGTGGTGCAGCCGCAGGACCGCGGGGCCGGTGTTGACCAGCTCCAGCGTCAGGTGCCCGTTCCAGCCGGGCAGCACGAACGGGCTGGTGACGTGGACGGCCAGGCCGACGCGGGCCAGGTGGCTCAGCCCGCCGATCATGCCCATCAGTCCGGCGCCGAGCCGCAGGGGCTGTTCGACCGCGCCCAGCAGCATCTCGCCGGGCATCATCTCGTAGCTCGTCCAGTCGGTGACCGGCTCGCCGTAGAGGTCGTCGATGCTCGCCTGGTCGGCCAGGTCGATCACCTGCGTGCTCGGTGCGGTCAGCGGCTGCAGCGGCGTTCCGATTGTCAACAGCAATCCGTCGCCTCGGAGTTGGCCGGGCCATTCCAGAGCGTTCTGTTTGATCAGCCAGTTGATCGACTCGGCTGAGAGCATGGCTCACCCCAGGGGTTCAGGCAGCACTGTGGTCCTCGCCTTTCGGATCGAAGGCGGCAGCTGAAATGTTCCCCGGGATACTCCGCGATATCCATATGTCCGGTTGGACATTTAAAGGTTTTCTCGGGGTGAAATGCGGAGAAGTTCAGTTCTGCTGGCCGTGCGGACAGTGCAAGCTGGGTGAAGCCGCGTCAGGGAGGGGACGTCATGGTGCCGTCATTGCCGTCCGGACCGTTGAAGGTGCCGGGCCCGGAGGGGTTCCGCGCCGATCTGATCTCGTGTTCCCCCGACCTTCTGGACCTGACCTGGGACCAGTTGAGGACGCTGATCGTCGTGCGGGAGGCGGGGACTGCACTGGCCGCGGCGAAGATCCTCGGGCGAGAACAGTCCAGCGTGCAGAAGCAGCTGGACATCCTCAACCGCAACTTTCAGGCCCTGACCGGCGAGTTACTGGTGGTCAAACAGGGGCGGGGCCGGGATTTCCTGTTCACCCCGACCGGCCTGGAGGTCGTCGAGCGAGGACGGGCGACCTTCGCCGACTGGCTGCAGGGCGTCGCCGACTCCCGCCGCCGGCTCGGCTCGACGCTGACGGTGGGGACCACCGAGTTCACCCTCGGCTTCCTGGGGCGGGTGTGGGAGCGGGTGGCCCCGCAGCTGCTGGAGCGGGAGATCGAGCTGAAGGTCGTGCATGTGCGGACCCGCGACTTCTGGAAACGCCTGGACTCCAACCAGGTCGACCTGCTGTGCGGCGGGCTCGCGGCGGATGCCGCCGCCGAGCGGGTCGCCCCCGAGTACGACTTCCTTGAGTGGCATCGCGAGGGCCTGGCCCTGTTGACGAACCTGCCGGTGCGTGAGCTCGCGGCCAAGACCGTCGGGATCGACCGGCTGCGGAGCCTGCCGCTGGTCATCCCCTCCCGCGGGGTGATCACCGACTTCGTCGAGCGCTGGTATGGCCCGGACTTCCGCTCGCAGCTGCAGATCGCCGCCGAGATCGACGACATCTATTACGGACTCGCCCTGCTGCGGTCCCGCATGACCTATGGGTGCATGCTGTGTGCCCGCTCCCTCGGTGAGGCCGCCGTCGATGGGCGCCTGCCCACCAGCGAGGACTTCCGGCTCATCGACTTCGCCGACGACTTCGACCCCATGCTCCAGCTGGTCTCCGGCGTCTTCGCCCGCAAGGGGGAACGCGAGACGTATGACGCCTCTCACCCGCTGAACATCCTGTGGGAGGCCTTCCGCGAGGAGGCCGCCTCCGGCAGGCCCCTGCCCCTGTAACCCTGGAGGACCCTCGTGCTGCTGGCCTCGGTCAACCTCAACAAACGGCTCGGCGCCTCCGGCGCCCGCGCGAACCTCGCCGCCTGGCTTCGCGAGCACGGTGTGAAGATCGTGCTCGCCCAGGAGCCGTTCAAGCCCACCGAGCGGACGCCGCCGACGCTGGGCGGCTTCGCCTTCGCCGGCGGGGACGGGCATCTGGCCGCCTGGATCAGCGAGGACCTGGCTCCGCCGACCGTGTCCGCTCCGGCCCCGTGGGTTCAGCGGGTCGAGCTGGAGTGGCTTGTCGTCCTGCAGGTGCATCTCGACGCCTATGCCAGTGCCTCACGGGCCGCCCAGCTGGCCGAACTCACCGCGATGGCAACGGCCGAGAACGGGCGCCCACTGCTGGTCTGCGGAGACTTCAATCTCGCCCCCCGTCCCAAGGACGGCCTGTTCGGGGAGGACACCAGCACCTTCACCACCGAGGTCGAACGACGCGCTCTGCAACAGCTGACGCAGGCCGCGAACCTGGACGACACCACCGCCGACGAGGTGCCCGTCTTCACCTTCGAGCGGGTCTTCAACAGCCAGCCCAGCCGCTTCCGCTGCGATCTCGCCCTGCTCAGTGGCCATCTGACGGAGACGACCACCGTCACCGTGGACTCCTCGGTGCGAAGCGGCCCCTCCGCGTTCACCGACCACTCCGCGTTGCTGATCGACCTGCCGCTGGCCCTGCAGGCAGCCGAGCCGGACGATGTGCTCTTCGCGCTGAGCGAGCTGACCGGCGACGGGCCCGCCGCCGATCCGGCCCGGCGGGAGTATCAGCCCCATAAGACCGCGATGAGCCGCCAGACGCCCTCCCCAGCCTCCCGGGCGGTGACCGAGCACCTGACCGGCCCGCTCGGCATCAAGAGCGTCCTGGACCACGGCTGCGGCCGGGGCGCCGACGTCGCCCACTACCGGGCGGTGAACCTGGCCGCCGAGGGCTTCGACCCGCACGGCGACTTCGGCTGGCCCCGCCCCGAACACAGCGGGTTCGACCTGGTCACCTCGATGTTCGTCCTCAACGTGCTGCCCGACCCATGGCAGCGGATCCAGGCCCTCAAGGACGCGGCGTCCTTCGCCCGCCCCGGCGGGCATCTCGTGGTCGTCACCCGCTCACCGGAGGAGATCACCAAGGCCGCCGCGGACGGCGGCTGGAGCGTCCATCACGACGGATTCTGGTCCAGCCAGTCCAAGGGAACCTTCCAGCGCGGCATCGCGCCCGGCGAGATCACCGCGCTGGCCCGCCAGGCCGGGCTCCTGCCCGCCGAAGCAGCCCCGGTGCTGCCGCTGCCCGGGGTCTGCCATGTGGTCCTGACCAAACCGGCGGCGTAAAGGCGTACGGACGAACGTCCCCAGTCGTCCGCGCCGTGGTGCACGTATCCGCGTACCCACCAACGTCCCCAGTCGAGTACGGCCTGGTGCACGAAGTCGTGTACCGACTTCTCGTCGCAACGGTCAGCGGTTGCCGGTCCAGACGATCCGCTCCGCGAAGCCGCCGCGTTCCCTCGCCTTGGCCTCGCGGATCTTCTCCAGTTGGTCCGTGTCGATCCCCAGGTCTGCGGCGAGTGCGTGCACGACCTCCAGGACGTCCGCGAGTTCCTCCGGCGCCTTCTCATCGTCGGCCTCCAATACCTCGGCGGCCTCCTCGCAGAGCTTGTCCCGCAGCCGGTCGCGGTACTCCTGCGGACTCGCGGTGTAGGTGACCGGCTCGGCCCCGTCCTCGCGGATGATCTGCGGAATCCGGTCCCGCACCAGCTTGCCGGACTTGTTGCCGTAGCGGTCCACCGGTTGTTCTCCCGCACCCATCACCGCGAAGCGGCCCCTGATGGCCACCCCTTCATGCCGAGGCAGCCTAGGCAAAACGCCTCACCACTCGCCAGGCGAACCGCCATTCCCACCCGTTCGGTCCAGAAGGGCCTAGGGTCAGCGCCTTCCGCGCGGAGGCAGCGGGCGATGCGTCCGACCTGCGGAGGCCGACCGCTAACACCCCACTACACGGCGCCGGTTTCCCCGGGGCGAAGCGGTCCATTACCGCGAGCACGCTCTCGCCCTCGGCGTCCCCAATGACGCGGTCCTGGTCGAGCCGGACGCCACCAACACCGGCGCCAACATCGCCCTCAGCCGTGAACTCCTCGCCCGGACGGGCATCGAGCCCGCCTCGGTGCTCCTGGTGACCAAGCCGTATATGGAACGCCGCGCCTACGCGACCACCCGCCGGGTCTGGCCCGAGGTGGACATCCGGTGCGCGTCGGAGGAGCTGGCCTTCGAGGAGTACGCGACCGGCATCGGCGATCAAAAGCTCGTGGTGGACATGCTCGTCGGCGACCTCCAGCGGATCATCGAGTACCCGCGTCTCGGATACGCGATCGAGCAGGACGTTCCTGACGGCGTCACCCAGGTCACCGACGGGCTGGCGACGTCGAGCCTGTCGTGTCAGGCGATCGTCGTCGACATGCTCGACTCCCTCCTGTTGGCGCCGGGGCACCAAGTGCTCGAACTGGGCACCGGGACCGGGTGGAACGCGGCGCTCGTGGCCGGGCGGGCCGGGGGCGGGCGGGTCACCACGGTCGAGGTGGATCCCGGGCTCGCCGAGGCGGCGGGCCCAAGGCTGCTCGATCACGCGCCCGGGGTGAGAGGGGTCGTCGGGGACGGGGGCGTCGCCCATGGTGGGCCGTACGACCGGGTGATCGCGACCTATGCCGTCGAGCGGGTGCCCTGGGCGTGGGTCGAGCAGACCCGGCCCGGTGGGCGGATCGTCCTGCCGTGGGGGCCGCTCGGGCATATCGCGCTCGATGTGGGCGACGACGGGCGTACGGCCATCGGTTGGGTCCAGGGGCTGGCCCGGTTCATGCCCGCCCGCGACACCGCGCGCGAGCCGGACTACGCGGCCGTACGCGGCACCGGCGACCCGGAGGACGCGCGGCCCTGGCTGCGGGATCTCGCGCCGCTGCGGGACGACTGGGACCTCCGGTTCGCCCTGCGCGTCGCGGTGCCGGACCTCCGGTTCACCGTGGCCGCCGACGACGACGGGCTCAACGCCTGGCTCCACACCACCGACGCCCGGTCGTGGGCGTCGATCACGGCACACGGGGAAGGTGCCGTCGTCCGGCAGGCCGGGCCCCGCAGGCCCGCCGACGAGCTGGCGGCCGCCTGGGAGGAGTGGATCGCGGCGGGGTCGCCCTCGCGGTACGACTACGGGCTCACCGTCACCCCGGACCACCAGTACGCCTGGGCCGGGGACCCCGAAACCGGGCCACGCTGGAACCGGTGAAGCCGGGGCGGGGCACCGGGCTCCCCGCCCAGTGCCCCGCCCGGCCCCCCGCCCCAGGGGCCGTCAGCCGAAGATGTCCGCGATCAGTTCGCCGTCGAGCGGGACCGGCGTCAGGCGGTAGCCCTTCGGGGGCTCCGCGCCCATCAGGTGGCGCAGCAGGTAGTCCCAGCGGCGGCGGCTGACGTAGTGCTCGTAGCCGAAGAAGGCGTGTTCGGCGCGGGGGACGATCAGGAGGTCGAAGTCCTTGTCGGCGGCGATTAGGGCGTCGGCGAGGCGGAGGGTGTGGTGGGGGTGGACGTTGTCGTCCATGCCGCCGTGGACCAGCAGCAGTTTGCCCGTGATGCGGTCGGCGTCCTCGACGTTGGAGGAGCGGGCGTAGTCGTTCTCGGCGGCCGGGCCGTCGTAGGTCTCGGACCACCAGGCGTGGTAGATCCGGTCCTCGTGGTTGCCGGCCTCCGATACGCCGACCTTGTAGAACTCGGGGAAGTCGGCCATGGCGCGGACCGTGGCGTAGCCGCCGCCGGAGAGGCCGAAGACGCCGACCCGGTCGAGGTCCATCCAGGGGCGGTCGGCCGCCAGTTGGCGGATGCCGGCGACGTGGTCGTCCATCGAGCCCGCGATCTCGTACCGCCCGTACGACACGTCGTGGAACGCCTTGTCCCGGCCGGGGGTCCCGCGGCCGTCCATCGCGATGACGACGAAGCCGAGGGCGGCGACGGCCTCCGCGTCATGGCCGAGGATGCCCGGGTCGAAGGCCGGGGACACCCGGTTGAAGTGCGGGCCGGGATACGGGTGGTCGATGACGGGGTAGCGGCGCGCGGGGTCGAAGCCGTGCGGCTTGTAGAGGACTCCGTGGACGTCGGTGACCCCGTCGGCGGCCTTGGTGACGAAGGGCTCCGGCGGGCTCCAGCCGGTGGCGGTGAGGCGGGTGATGTCGGCGCGCTCCAGTTCGGCGCGGACCCGGCCGTCCCAGCCGCGGACCGTGATGACCGGCGGGATGCCCGTGGTGGACGCCGAGTCGATGAAGCAGTCGGCGTTGGGCGCGACGGTGACGACATGGTCGAGACCGTCGTCGGTGATCCGGGCGAAGCCGCCGCCGTCGAGTCCGGCACGGCAGACGGTCCTGCGGTACGGATGCCCGGCGACCAGGCCGGACGCCACGAAGTAGACGGTACGGGTGGCCTCGTCGATCCGGAGGATCTCCTGGACGGCCCACTCCCCGGAGGTGATCCGGCCGCGTACGGCGCCGCTGCCGGTGTCGTACAGATAGAGGTGTCCCCAGCCGTCGCGCTGCGAGTACCAGACCGCCTCCGTTCCGCCGCCGAGCACCCGGACCATGGGGGCCTGGGGCTGCTGCTGGGCGGGGTCGACGCGGGTCGGCCCGGACTCGGTGACCAGGGTGCGCACCGCGCCGGTGACCGGGTCCAGCCGGCACAGGTCGAGGGTGCGGACATCGCGCGACCGGCGCAGGAAGTAGACCGCGGTGCCGTCGTCGGACCACCAGGCCCAGCGGGTGGTGACGGGGGACATCAGCGGCATCAGGAGGGGTTCGTCCTGGGCCCGGACGATCTCGCCGGTGGTGGTGTCGATGACGACGAGTTCCCCGGTGGGGAGGGTTTCGTCGCCCGGGTAGGCGTATCGCTGGGTGATCAGTTCGGGGCCGCCGCCGTCCTCGGCGACCGGGGCGACGACATGGGTCTCGCGGACCTCGCGCTGGTCGGTGCGGTGGGTGAGGATCCGGCGCCCGTCGGGCGACCAGGCGACCGCGGGCGGCAGATGGTCCATGCCCAGCTTCTTCAACAGCACGAGCGGCGTGAAGGGGCTGAGGCCGTACTCGTGGTCGGGGCCGCCGTCGGTGGTGAGCGCCCGCTCCCGGCCGTCGGCGGTCGACCTGAGCCACAGGTCGTGGTCGCGCAGGAAGACGGTGTGCGCGCCGTCGGGGGCGGCGACCTCCAGGAAGCCGCGGGAGGTCCCGGCGGGCGCGGGCTCGCAGTCGTACGTCGCCAGATCGCAGCGCCAGCGGCCCGACGGGGTGTCGAACACGACCGCGCCGGGGGCGAGTTCGATCGCCTCGAAGGGGAGGGCGCGGGCGTCGGCGGGCACCCCGGAGGCCGCGGTCAGCGCGGCGGCGAGCCGGTCGTGGTCGAAGGCGGGGGTACGGGTGCCCGCGCCCGGGTCGGCCACCACGAACCTCCGGCCGCCCTCACCGTCGCCGACGGTGTACCAGAACCGGTCGCCCTCGGGAGTCCAGACGGGGCGTATCCGGCCGCCGACGACCAGCTTTCCCCGGTTGTGGCGGAGCAGCGCCTCGGCGGTGGCGTAGGCGGCGGCCGGGACGGCGGTACGGGCACGGGCGGCGGCGGTGGGGCTGACGGTCATCGCGGGTCTCCTCGAAGAAACGATTCGAACGCTGTACGTAACTCCGCACACTGTTCGGTGCGTTGAGATGACCGTACGCCCCTCCGCACACCGTTCGCAAGACCGCACGCCGTTCGGTTCGGGTGATAGGTCTCCGCAACTCCCCGCCGTAGGCTTCCCCCATGACGACTGACGCAGGAATCCCGGAGCCGGGACGGCGGATCGAGAACCTCGACGTCCTCACGTCCGACCAGGCCGGAGCCGTACTCGCCCTGCTGGACGCGGCCGCGGCGGCGGACGGGACGCAGGCCGTCTCCGAACAGGGGCGGCTCCAGCTGCGCGGGGGGAAGCGCGCGGGCGTACGGCATCTGCTGCTCAGCGCCGGCGGGGAACTCGTCGGATACGCCCAGCTCGAAGACGTCGACCCGGTCGAGGCTCCCGCCGCCGAGCTGGTCGTCCACCCCTCGCACCGCGGGCGCGGGCACGGGCGGGCGCTCGGGAGCGCGCTGCTCGCCGCTTCGGGCAAGCGGCTGCGGGTCTGGGCGCACGGCGGCAAGTCCGCGGCCCGGCATCTGGCGCAGGTCCTCGGGCTCACCCTCTTCCGCGAACTGCGGCAGATGCGCCGCCCGCTGGCCTCGCCCGAGCGGCCCACCGAGATCCCCGCCGACCTGTCCGAGCCGGTCCTGCCCGGCGGGATCACCATCCGGACCTTCGTGCCCGGCGCCGACGACACGGCCTGGCTCGCGGTCAACGCCGCCGCGTTCGCCCACCACCCCGAGCAGGGCTCGCTCACCCAGCGCGACCTCGACGACCGCAAGAACGAGCCGTGGTTCGACCCCCGGGGCTTCTTCCTCGCCGAACGCGACGGCGAGATCGTCGGCTTCCACTGGACGAAGGTGCACGCGGCCGAGCAGCTCGGCGAGGTCTATGTGGTCGGCGTCCGGCCCGACGCCCAGGGCCTCGGACTCGGCAGGATCCTCACCGCGGTCGGGCTGCGCCACCTCGCCGCCGAGGGGCTGCCGACCGCGATGCTGTACGTGGACGCCGACAACACCGCCGCGGTGCGGGTGTACGAGCGCCTCGGGTTCCGCACCCACGAGGTCGACCTGATGTACCGCACGGAGTCGTAGAACCGTCAACCAGCGTTCGGGTGTACGGGACGGGGCCGGGGGTCCCGTCCCGTACACCCGAACGGCCCAGCCACCGCCCCCCGCGCACGTCCGGCCCGATTCCCGGACGTCATGTGGTCTTCACCGGCCATTCAGACGGCCCTGGCACCCTCACCCCATGCAGTCATCCGTACGCGGCCCCGCCACCGGTCCCGACCCGGAAGCCGTACGAATGCCCGCACCCCGGTCCGACGCGCCCATCACGCACCTGACGCGGAAGAATGGGTTCATGAGTCAGCAGCCTGCCGAGGCATCGGTCCAGCACCCCCAGCCGTCCGTCGGCTCCATCGCCGCGCACCGGCCCCACACCGTGGCCGCCACGGTCTCCGATCTGGAACCCGATCTCGACGCGGACCTCGACACCTACGAGGAAGAGCACCACGGCAACGGCGCCGAGCTGCCCGCGGGCCGCTTCCTCGACCGGGAGCGCAGCTGGCTCGCCTTCAACGAGCGCGTCCTGGAGCTGGCCGAGGACCCGGCGACCCCGCTCCTCGAACGGGCGAACTTCCTCGCCATCTTCGCCTCCAACCTGGACGAGTTCTTCATGGTCCGGGTCGCCGGACTCAAGCGCCGGATCGCGACCGGCGTCGCCACCCGCTCCGCCTCCGGCCTCCAGCCGCGCGAGGTGCTCGATCTGATCTGGACCAGGTCGCGCGAGCTGATGGCCCGGCACGCCGCCTGCTTCCAGCAGGACGTCTCCCCGGCGCTCGCCGAGGAGAGCGTCCATCTGATCCGCTGGCCGGATCTGACCGAGAAGGAGCAGGCCGGGCTCTTCACCCTGTTCCGGCAGCGGATCTTCCCCGTACTGACCCCGCTCGCCGTCGATCCGGCGCACCCCTTCCCGTACATCTCCGGTCTCTCCCTCAACCTGGCCGTCGTCGTCCGCAACCCGGTCAGCGGCCACCGCCACTTCGCCCGGGTCAAGGTGCCGCCGCTGCTCAACCGCTTCCTGGAGGCGTCGCCGCAGCGGTACGTGCCCCTGGAGGACGTGATAGCGGCCCATCTGGAGGAGCTGTTCCCCGGCATGGAGGTGCTGGCGCACCACATGTTCCGGGTCACCCGCAACGAGGACCTGGAGGTCGAGGAGGACGACGCCGAGAACCTCCTCAAGGCGCTGGAGAAGGAGCTGATGCGGCGGCGCTTCGGGCCGCCCGTACGGCTGGAGGTCGAGGAGTCCATCGACCCGTACGTCCTCGATCTCCTGGTCCGCGAGCTGAAGATCACCGACGCCGAGGTCTACCCGCTGCCCGGCCCGCTCGACCTCACCGGTCTGTTCGGGATAGCGGCACTGGACCGGCCCGAGCTGAAGTACCCCAAGTTCATCGCGGGCACCCACCGCGACCTGTCCGAGGTCGAGTCGGCGTCCGCGCCCGACATCTTCATGGCGCTGCGGGAACGCGACGTCCTCCTCCACCACCCGTACGACAGCTTCTCCACCTCCGTCCAGGCGTTCCTGGAGCAGGCCGCGGGCGACCCCGACGTACTCGCCATCAAGCAGACGCTGTACCGCACCTCCGGCGACTCGCCGATAGTGGACGCGCTGATCGACGCGGCCGAATCCGGCAAGCAGGTCCTCGTCCTGGTCGAGATCAAGGCCCGTTTCGACGAACAGGCCAACATCAAATGGGCCCGGAAGCTGGAGGAGGCCGGCTGCCATGTCGTCTACGGCCTCGTCGGCCTCAAGACCCACTGCAAACTGTCCCTCGTGGTGCGGCAGGAGGGCGAGACCCTGCGCCGCTACTCGCACGTCGGCACCGGCAACTACCACCCCAAGACGGCCCGGCTCTACGAGGACCTCGGGCTGCTCACCGCCGACCCGCAGGTCGGCGCCGACCTCTCCGACCTGTTCAACCGGCTCTCCGGCTACTCCCGCCGGGAGACCTACCGCAGGCTGCTCGTCGCCCCCAAATCGCTCCGCGACGGACTGGTGGCGCGGATCAACAAGGAGGCCGCGCACCACCGCGCCGGGCGGCCCGCCTACGTCCGGATCAAGGTCAACTCCATGGTCGACGAGGCGATCATCGACGCCTGCTACCGGGCGGCGATGGCCGGGGTCCCCGTCGACATCTGGGTACGGGGCATCTGCGCCATCCGCCCCGGCGTCGCCGGGCTCTCCGAGAACGTCCGGGTCCGCTCCGTACTCGGCCGCTTCCTCGAACACTCCCGGGTCTTCGCCTTCGGCAACGGCGGCGAGCCCGAAGTCTGGTTCGGCAGCGCCGACATGATGCACCGCAACCTCGACCGCCGGATCGAGGCGCTGGTACGGGTCACGGACCCGGCCCACCGCGCGGCCCTCACCCGCCTCCTGGAGACGGGTATGTCCGACACCATCTCGTCCTGGCACCTCGGCCCGGACGGCTCCTGGACCCGGCACGCGACGGACGCCGACGGGGCGCCGCTGCGGAATGTGCAGGAGATGCTCATCGACGCGCGGAGGCGCCGGCGTGCACAATCCTGACCCGATCCCGTCCGGTCCCTCCTCCTCCGCCGCCGCGAGGGGGCGGACGGCCGTGGACGTGGCCCCGAGCCCGCCGCCGGACCTGCCCCCGGCGGGCCTGCCTCCGGCGGGCGGACCGCCGGGGCGGGCGACGGTCGCGGTACGGGAGGTGCGGAAGGTGCGGGAGGTACGGGCCCCGGGCGCGGGCGCGGGTGGCGTCGCGGGACCGGGCGCGGGCCTCGTCGAGGCGGCGGGCGCGGGCGTCGTCGAGGGTCCCGGGCCCGGGGATCTTGCCGACGCCCCCGCCGGTGACGTACTCGGCGCGTATCTGAACGCGCGGGCGGCGGACTTCCTCCGCAGCCTGCGCCGCTACGAGGAGAGCCGGGCGGGCGGCGCGACCGGCGCCGACGCCGCCTCCGCCGACTTGGCCGCCCGCGCGCTGCGCATGGCGTCGCGCCGGATCGGCGGCACCCTCCACACCTTCCGGCCGCTGCTGGACCCCGTCTGGGCGGACGGGCTCCGCACCGAACTCGCCTGGCTCGCCGAGACCCTCACCCGGGAGCACGCCTGCTCGTCCCGGCTCGGCCGCCTCCTCGACGCCCTCACCCGGCTCTCCGGCGCGCTCCCCGCGCCCGGGCCCGGCGCCCTGCCCGTACCGCGCCATCCGGTGGGCGGCCCCGGCGCCCTCGCCACGGGTGCCACCCGCGCCGCCGCCCTGCTGGAACGGCGGCTCACCCTCGCCAGGACCCGGGCCCACTCCGCGACCCTCGACGCCCTCGGCTCGGCCCGCTTCCACGCCGTCGCCGACGCCGTCGCCGTCCTCGTCTCCGACCTCCCCCTGCGCCCGCCGGCCGCGACCCGCGCCGGGGACGTCCTGCTGCCCGTGGCCGCCGACGCCGAGCGACGCCTGGTGGAGGCCGCCGCCGTTCTGCCGCTGGGCCGGGCCGGACACCCGCACTCCGTCGAAACCACCGCCGACGCCCTGATGAACGGGCTGCCCGCCGAAGCGGCCCAGGACGCGACCTGGAACCAGGTCCGCAGACTGCTCCGGCTGCACCGCTACGCCCTGGAGGTGCTGGAGACGCTCCGCCCCGGCACCACTCCGGCCGCCCTCGCCCGCGCGGGCCTCCTCCTCGACCGCCACCGCGACGCCGCCGAGGCCGCGGACGCCGCCGCCGACGCCGCCGGAACCCCCCGGATCGCCCCGGCCACCGCCTACGCCCTGGGGATCCTCCACGCCGACCAGCGCCATGAGGTCGAGGCCGTCCGGCTCGCCTTCCAGCAGGTCTGGCCCGGCTCCCTCGCGGTCGGGACCCGCCTCTCATGAGCGCGCCCCCGCCCGAGGCGGCCGACGGCACCGTACAACCGGTCCTGGCCGCGGGCTGCGTCCTGTGGCGGGCGGCCCCCGGCACCGCCGACGGCCTGGAGATCTGCCTCGTACACCGGCCGAAATACGATGATTGGTCACACCCCAAAGGCAAGCTGAAACGGGGCGAACCGGCGCACGCGGGCGCGCTGCGGGAGACCCTGGAGGAGACCGGCGCGGAGTGCGAGCTGGGGGCGCCGCTGCCGACCGTCCGCTATCCCGTGGAGGGACGCCCGAAAGAGGTCCGCTACTGGGCCGCCGAGGCCGTCGGGGGCGTGTTCGCGCCAAGTGACGAGGTGGACCGGGTGGTCTGGCTGGCGCCCCCCGCCGCACGGGCCCGGCTCAGCCAGGAACGGGACCGGGAACTGGTCACGGCCCTGCTGACGGCGCTGGGCCGCTGAGCCGGACGGACCGGCACCACAACGCTCCGATCCGGGGCGCGGCCGGGGGCGAGAACGCGCCCCGATGGCCCGAACGCGTGCCACCCGTACGGGTAACGGCCCCCACAGCACCCGCTCCCGCGCGCTAGGTTGCGGACGACGGCACGGAAACCGGCCGTACCCCCGGTATCACCGCGCCCACCAGCCCGTTCATCTGTTCGTCCGCTCGCAAAACCGTTCCCCGACTCCTTCGTCAGCCACGCCGCGAAAGCCTCGCCCACCCCCACGCACCGCCCTTTCGACCCGTTTTCGCCCCCCCCTTCCGCCGGCCACCGGTCCCCCCGCGACCGCTGCCACCCAGCCGCCCGACACGGTTCACCTGCCGTTCACCCACCCCCTCGGGGCACTTCACCTGTTCTGCCTAATTTCGGCCCTACGAGGTGACCGGCACCGGCTCACCCCACCCCCGACCCACGCCGCCCACCGTCCCGGCCACCCGGAACCCGGCGGCTTCTGGAAGGAACACCCGAAAGTGAAGCTTCAGCGCAAGAACGGGCTTCGCGCCACCGCACTCGGCGCCCTCGCCGTCACCGGGGCCCTGGTCCTCACGGCGTGCGGTTCGGACGACAACACCGGCGGGAGCAACGCCGGCGGCAAGACCAACGCCGCGTCGAACATCAAGTGCGACGGTGCCAAGGGCAAGCTGCTGGCGTCCGGTTCCAGCGCGCAGAAGAACGCCATGGACCTGTGGGTCAAGAACTACATGGCCGCCTGCTCGGGCGTGGAGATCAACTACAAGTCCTCCTCCTCCGGTGAGGGCATCGTCGCCTTCACCCAGGGCACGGTCGGCTTCGCGGGCTCGGACTCGGCACTGAAGCCCGACGAGGTCGCCGAGTCGAAGAAGGTCTGCAAGACCGGCCAGGGCATCAACCTGCCCATGGTCGGCGGCCCGGTCGCGATCGGCTACAACCTCCCCGGCGTGGACGGTCTGACGCTGGACGCCGCCACCATCGCCAAGATCTTCAACAACAAGATCAGCAAGTGGAACGACCCGGCGATCGTCGAGCTGAACAAGGGCAAGTCCCTCCCGGACAAGGCCATCCAGGCCTTCCACCGCTCCGAGGACTCGGGCACCACCCAGAACCTGGGCAAGTACCTGGGCGCCACCGCCGAGGCCGACTGGCCGTACGAGGCCGAGAAGAAGTGGCCCGCCCCCGGCGGCCAGGCGGCCTCCGGCTCCTCCGGTGTCGCGGCCCAGGTCAAGCAGGTCGAGGGCTCGATCGGCTACTTCGAGCTGTCGTACGCCACCTCGCAGTCCATCCCCACGGTCGACATCGCCACCGGTGCCGCCGCCCCGGTGAAGGCGACCTCCGAGAACGCCTCCAAGGCCATCGCCGCCGCCAAGGTCAAGGGCACCGGCAAGGACCTCGCCCTCGAACTCGACTACACCACCAAGGCCGACGGCGCCTACCCGATCGTCCTGGTCACGTACGAGGTCGTCTGCGACACCGGCAACAAGTCCGACACCCTCGACACGGTGAAGTCGTTCCTCGGCTACACGGCGAGCGACGAGGGCCAGAAGGTGCTCTCCGACGCCGGCTTCGCCCCGATCCCGGCCGAGATCAACGCGAAGGTCCGCGAGACGGTCGCCGGACTGAGCTGAGGCCGGGACCGCCCGGCGGCTGTTCCGTACGGCATCGCACGGAACGCCTGATCCGTACGACATCGCGTGGAGAATCCGATTCCATGCGAAACGGTAGGGAATCCTCCGCCCGGGCACCCGTACGGCGGGGCGGTCACCGGCCGACCGCCCCGCCCCCGCACCCGTCCGCCCATCCGGTGCACCGCCGCCAGGGGAGCCCTTCCTCCCCCACACAGACCGGAAAGACCATGGCTTCCACGACACCCATAGAACCACTGGACTCCCCGCCTCCCGGGGCGGCCACCGGCACCCTCGCCGCACGCGGCGGGTCGACGGGCCGCGCGGGCGACAAGGTGTTCCTCGCCCTGTCGCGCGGCTCCGGCATCCTTCTGCTGGTGATCATGGCGTCGATCGCCGCCTTCCTCACCTACCGCGCGGCGATCGCCCTCTCGGAGAACGAGGGGAACTTCCTCACCACCTTCGACTGGAACCCGGCGGGCAACCCGCCGGCCTTCGGCATCGCCGTCCTGCTCTTCGGCACGATCGTCAGCTCCGTCGTCGCGATGCTGATCGCGGTCCCGATCGCGGTCGGCATCGCGCTCTTCATCTCCCACTACGCGCCGCGCAGGCTCGCCGCGCCGATCGCGTACGTGGTCGATCTGCTGGCCGCCGTGCCGTCGATCATCTACGGCATCTGGGGCGCGCTCTTCCTGGTCCCCTACCTGGAGGGGCTCAACCTCTGGCTGGACCAGTTCTTCGGCTGGACGTACGTCTTCGAGAAGACCGAGATCGGCGTCGCCCGCTCGCTCTTCACCGTGGGCATCCTGCTGGCGATCATGATCCTGCCGATCGTGACCAGCGTCAGCCGGGAGGTCTTCCTCCAGGTCCCGAAGATGCACGAGGAGGCCGCGCTGGCCCTGGGCGCCACCCGCTGGGAGGTCATCCGGATGTCGGTGCTGCCGTTCGGCCGCTCCGGCGTCATCTCCGCGTCGATGCTGGGCCTGGGCCGGGCACTGGGCGAGACGATGGCCGTGGCGACCGTACTGTCGCCGAGCTTCCTGATCTCCGGACATCTGCTCAACCCCGGCGGCGGCACCTTCGCCCAGAACATCGCCGCCAAGTTCGACGAGGCCAACGAGCTGGGCCGGGACGCGCTGATCGCCTCCGGCCTGGTGCTCTTCATCCTCACCCTGCTGGTCAACGGCGGCGCCCGAATGATCATCGCCCGCCGCAAGGAGTACTCGGGGGCCAACGCATGAGCCAGACAGCGATCAAGGACAGCGTCCCGGCGCCCGCCCGCGCGGCCGGACCGAGCGGCCTCACCGGCCGCTCCCTCCCCCGCTGGGCCCCCGCCGGCTTCGCCGTCGCCGGCACCGCACTCGGCTGCGGCCTCGGCGCGGTCGCCGGCTGGCACAGCAAGGTCCAGTGGGGCCTGCTGTCGGCGATCTTCTTCATGGCGATCTCGTACGCCGCCACCTCGGCGGTCGAGAACCGGCGCCAGGCCCGCGACAAGCTGGCCACCAGCATCGTCTGGGTCTGCTTCATCCTCGCCATGGTCCCGCTGTTCTCCCTGATCTGGGTGACGGTGAGCCGGGGCGCGAAGGTGCTCGACGGCTACTTCCTCACCCACTCCATGGCCGGGGTGCCCGGCTTCGAAGCCGGTGGCGGCGTCTACCACGCCATCGTCGGCACCCTCCAGCAGGTCGGCCTCGCCGCCCTGGTCTCGGTGCCGATCGGGCTGCTCACCGCGATCTACCTGGTCGAGTACGGCAAGGGCGCGCTCGCCAAGGCCGTGACGTTCTTCGTCGACGTCATGACCGGCATCCCGTCGATCGTCGCGGGCCTCTTCCTGCTCTCCATCATGCTGATGTTCGAGCTGAGCCCGTCCGGTCTGATGGGCGCGCTGGCGCTGGCGATCCTGATGCTCCCGGTCGTGGTCCGGTCCACCGAGGAGATGCTGAAGCTCGTCCCCAACGAGCTGCGGGAGGCGTCACTGGCGCTCGGCGTGCCGAAGTGGCGCACCATCATCAAGGTGGTCGTCCCGACGGCGCTCGGCGGTATCACCACCGGTGTGATGCTGGCCGTCGCCCGGATCGCCGGCGAGACCGCCCCGATCATGCTGCTGGTCTTCGGCAGCCAGCTGATCAACACCAACCCCTTCGAAGGCGCCCAGTCGTCGCTCCCCTTCTACATCTGGGAGCAGTACCGGGTCGGCAGTCAGGCGTCGTACGACCGCGCCTGGGCCGCCGCACTGGTCCTGATCGTCTTCGTCATGCTCCTCAACCTGGTGGCCCGCGGCATCGCCCGCTGGAAGGCCCCGAAAACCGGCCGCTGAGCGCGGCGACTGGGAAGTGATCTGAACTCATGGCCAAGCGAATCGACGTCAGCGGTCTGACCGCCTACTACGGCTCCCACAAGGCGATCGAGGACATCTCGATGACCGTGGAGCCCCGCTCGGTGACGGCCTTCATCGGCCCCTCCGGCTGCGGCAAGTCCACCTTCCTGCGCACCCTCAACCGGATGCACGAGGTCACCCCCGGCGGCCGGGTCGAGGGCAAGGTGATGCTCGACGACGAGAACCTGTACGGGTCCTCCGTCGACCCCGTCGCCGTCCGCCGTACCGTCGGTATGGTCTTCCAGCGCCCCAACCCCTTCCCGACGATGTCGATCTTCGACAATGTCGCGGCGGGCCTGCGGCTCAACGGCTCGTACAAGAAGAACGAGCTGGCCGACGTGGTGGAGAAGTCGCTGCGCGGCGCCAACCTCTGGAACGAGGTCAAGGACCGGCTGAACAAGCCCGGCTCGGGCCTCTCCGGCGGTCAGCAGCAGCGGCTGTGCATCGCCCGCGCGATCGCCGTGGCACCGGACGTCCTGCTGATGGACGAGCCCTGCTCGGCACTGGACCCGATCTCGACGCTCGCGATCGAGGACCTGATCGGCGAACTGAAGGAACGGTTCACGATCGTCATCGTCACCCACAACATGCAGCAGGCGGCCCGGGTGTCGGACCGTACCGCCTTCTTCAACCTGGCGGCCGTGGGCCAGCCCGGGAAGCTGGTGGAGATCGACGACACCGAGCGGATCTTCTCCAACCCGTCCGTGCAGGCGACGGAGGACTACATCTCCGGCCGCTTCGGCTGAGCCGTACGGCTCCGGAACCGGCCGGCGAAGGGCCGGTTGCCTTACCCGGCTTCGGCGCCACCAGCCGTCCTGCGGTGCTGCATGGCGGTGCCACCGCACGACGAAGGGCCCGCCCCTCCTACTTCCCGGGGGCGGGCCCACTTCTTTGCCTTCGGCGTCTTTCGGGGTGGGGCGGTGTTATGGCCCCGGGGCGGTCAGCGACCGTCGGGGTCGCGGCCGACGAGATGGCTCAGCAGCTCGACGATCTGCGCCTGGTTGCGGTCGAGCTTCTGCTCGATGCCCCCCAGACGGTTCCCGAACTCGTCCAAGCGGTTTCCGAACTCGTCGAGCCGGGTGTCGACCCTGTCCAAGCGGTTCCCGAACTCGTCCAAGCGATTCCCGAACTCGTCGAACCGGGTCTCCAGCACGTCCAGTCTGGTGTTGACCTTGGCGAAGCCTTCGCGCATCTCGCGGCGGAGCGCCGACTGGCCTTCGATCACGGCCGCGAAGTTGCCACTGGTCTGGATCTGAAGCGTCTCGACACGGTCCTCGACGGCCTCGACGCGGCGCGTCAGCGCCTCGACTTCACCCGGGGAGACAGAGTTCTCGGGCATTCGCCCTCCTGCACGATCATGGAATAAAGCGGTCATCGCACTTCAACGATAGCGGCCCCGCCACCCCCGCAACCGGCCTTGTGGAAACCACCCCCGAAAGGGTCAGCCGAAGGCCAGCCAGATCACCGCGTAGCTGCCCGCCGCGACCGCAGCCGCGGCCGGCATGGTGATGAACCAGCCGAGGACGATGTTCTTGGCGACGCCCCAGCGGACCGCGTTCACCCGCTTCGTCGCGCCCACACCCATGATCGCGGAGGTGATGACATGGGTCGTGGAGATCGGTGCGTGGAAGAGGAACGCCGAGCCGAACATGATGGACGCGCCGGTGGTCTCCGCGGCGAAGCCCTGCGGCGGGTCCAGTTCGATGATCTTGCGGCCGAGGGTGCGCATGATGCGCCAGCCGCCCGCGTACGTACCCAGCGACAGCATCACGGCGCAGGCGATCCGCACCCAGACCGGGATCTCGTCGCCGGACTGCTGGACGTCCGCGATGACCAGGGCCATCACCACGATGCCCATCGTCTTCTGGGCGTCCTGGAGGCCGTGGCCGAGCGCCATCGCCGCGGCGGAGACGGTCTGCGCTATCCGGAAGCCGCGCCGCGCCTTGCTGGGGCTGGCGCGGCGGAACATCCACAGGATCGCGACCATCACCAGATAGCCCGCGATCAGTCCGACGAATGGGGAGACGAACATCGGAATGATGATCTTCTCCAGGACCCCGGACCAGATCACCTCCGTACCGCCCGCCAGCGCCGCGCCGACCATGCCGCCGAACAGGGCGTGCGAGGACGACGACGGCAGCCCGAAATACCAGGTGACCAGGTTCCAGACGATCGCGCCGAGCAGGGCCGCGAAGAGAATGCCCATGCCCCTGTTGCCGGCCGGGGTCTCGATGATCCCCTCACTGACCGTTTTGGCGACGCTCTGGCCGAGGAACGCGCCGGCCAGATTCATCAGCGCCGCCATCACCAGCGCGACGCGCGGGGTCAGGGCCCGGGTGGAGACGGAGGTCGCGATCGCGTTCGCGGAATCGTGAAAGCCGTTGGTATAGGTGAAGCCGAGCGCGACCCCGATGGTCACGACCAGGGCAAAGGTGTCCACTGAGGCTCAGGACTCCTTGACCGCGATGGTCTCCACGGTATTGGCGACGTGCTCGAAGGCGTCGGCCGCCTCCTCCAGCACATCCACGATCTGCTTGAGCTTGAGCACCTCGATGGCGTCGTACTTGCCGTTGAAGAGGGTGGCCAGCAGTTTGCGATGGATCTGGTCGGCCTGGTTCTCCAGCCGGTTGACCTCGATCCAGTACTCGGTCAGATTGTCCAGGGTCCGCAGATGCGGCATCGCCTCCGCGGTCAGCTCGGCCGCCCGGGCCAGCACCTCGATCTGCTGCTCGACACCCTTCGGCAATTCCTCGATCTGATAGAGGACGACGAGGTCGACGGCCTCTTCCATGAAGTCCATGATGTCGTCGAGGGACGACGCG
The DNA here is from genome assembly GCF_042753905.1 of Streptomyces sp. NPDC059248. NCBI lineage: Bacteria > Bacillati > Actinomycetota > Actinomycetes > Kitasatosporales > Streptomycetaceae > Streptomyces > Streptomyces sp. NPDC059248. The sequence continues at coordinate 46,551 of NZ_JBHYZV010000043.1, forward strand.
AGGGAGTAGATGTCCTGTCGGTCGAACGGTGTGATGAACGAGGAGTTGAGCTGGTGGAAGATGGCATGGGTGGCGTCGTCACCGGCGTGCTCCGCGGCCCGCATCCGCTCCGCGATCTCGCTCCGCGAGGAAGCGTCGGCCCCGAGCAGTTCCATCAGGAGCTTGGAGCCCGTGACGATATTGTCCGCGGAGGCCGCGAACATGTCGTAGAAGCTCGTCTCCCTGGGGGTCAGACGAAATCGCACGTGAGGTCCCTGGGGTGCTTGGATTCGGACAGGCTGATGCTAGGCGCATTCATCCGGCCACGGCCAACCGGCATTCCTCAGTGTCGCCGATGGGGCGCCTCGATGAGCACGGGCCCGGCGCCGGTTTCGCAACGATGCCCGCGGGGGCCCCATCGGCACGTTCGACGGACGTCACGACGGGCGTCACGAAGGACGCCTCACCAGGCGCCTCACCAGGCGCCTCGAAGGACGTCCCACCGGGCGTCTCGACAAGTGCTTCGGCAGGCACTACGACGGGGTGCGGGGCCGGCGGTCCCGCGATACGCCCCGTGATCACGGCCCGGCCGGTATCATATACCCATCAGGGGTATACGAACCCCGCACTGAATGACGTATCCGCACACGCCAGTACACGCCAGTACACGCGGCATCACTCCGCGTATCCACGACAACGGGAGGTCCCGATGACGACCACCGACACGGCCGGACTCCCGGTCACCGCGCCCCCTGCCGTCGATGTGCCGGTCACCGACCACGACCGCGGCATCCACGGCTACCACAAGGACAAGGACGAGCACCTCAAGCGACTGCGCCGGATCGAGGGCCAGGTCCGCGGCCTTCAGCGCATGGTCGACGAGGACGTCTACTGCATCGACATACTCACCCAGGTCTCCGCGTCGACGAAGGCCCTCCAGTCCTTCGCGCTCCAGCTGCTGGAGGAGCATCTGCGGCACTGTGTCGCGGACGCGGCCGTCAAGGGCGGCTCGGAGATCGACGCGAAGGTCGAGGAGGCCACCAAGGCCATCGCCCGGATGATGCGTACCTGATCGTCGTCCGTCGTCCGTGGTCATGAGCGGATACGCCGGTGGGCAGGAGCGCGCGCTCCTGCCCACCGGCGTATCCCCGCGCTGTTCGCCGCGTTCCGCGCACCGTACCGATCGCCGTACCGATCGCCGTGCGCGCCGCTGTCGTCTCCGTCGGTCCTTCGGTCCGGGCCCCCGCCGGACGGCCTCGTCGCCGCCGGCCGGGTGTCAGTCCTGCCGCGCGAGCGCCGAACGCTCCGCCGCGACCTTCAGCACCTCGTCGATCCGGGCCGGGCTCAGCCGCTCCCCGTCCGCGGCGGACGCCGCGATGATCAACTCACCACACAGTTCGATCTCGGCGAGGGCCACGTGGTCCTGGACCAACGTCGTACTGGGCGGAGCCACGTGCGTTCACCTCTTCCTCCGGTGTCGGCTTCCTAGCGTAGGGAGTGCTCCACGGACCGCGCATGGCACGTCCGGACCATTTAGCCCCTGATCCTTCCGGTGTAGATATCGCCCGGATCGGGCAGCCGTACCGTCACCGGCGCGCCGAAGTCGAAGAGCGTCGTGGTCGAGATCACGGCCACCGTGGTGGTGCCGTTGCTGAAGTTGAAGCGGTGCCGGACCTTCCGCAGCCGCCCCGCCGCGTCCACATACGCGTCGAACGGCACGATCACCGTGGTGAACCCTTTCGCCGCCGCCGCCAGCGCCCCGCGGGCGTGCGGACGCGCGCGCCCGGCCGCCCACCGGATGTCGGCCGTCCCCCGGAAGTGGCGTACCGAAGCACCGTCGAACCGCTCGCGCCCCACGAACACGACCTCGCGCGCCCCCCGCAGCAGCTCGGCGGCCGCCAGGGGGTCCGTCGCGCCGCCGGTGACCAGATTGCCGTCCTCCAGGGTCGTGGTGTCGACGCGCACCCACTTGTCCGCGGGCACCCCGGCACCCCGGTTCTTCATATACAGCGCCCCCGGGGTCAGCAGCTCGATCACCGGAAGGTGTTCCTCCGTACCGGCGGGGTCCCGGGGCAGGACCACCGTCAGCCGCCCCATCCGGCGCCGGAAGTCGTAGCCGCCCTCGCCCCTGATGGTCACCCGGGTCCCGCCCGTGGCCGTCTCCATCGCCGTACGGGCCCTGGCGCTGCCCGATTCGACCAGACCGTCGGCGGCGGCCATGAGCACCGGATCGCCGGTCCCGGGCCGCTCGTCCGCGACGGGCTGCACCTGGGGACCGACCGCGCCGCCGGCGCCCGTACAGCCGGTGACCGTGATCGCCCCCAGTACGACGGCGGAGACGGCGAGCGCCCCGCCCCTGCGTCCGTGCCGCTGCGCCACCATGCTCCGCTCAACCCCCAACACCGGACCCGCCGTCCGGCCACGAGAGACCTCCACCCGTCCCGCATAACGACGGCGGGAACCCTCCGTCACGCGCCCGGCCGCCCGCCGCGCCCGGGTCCGGGGGCGCCCCGGGAGCACATACGCACTGCGCGGAAGCCGTTCACGCGCCGGGCGCACGGGCCCGCGCGCGGGGTGGCGGTGCCGCTCGACGACCCCCTTCGCGCGTTCGTACGCCCGTACGCCCGTACGCCCCCGGTCGGCTCCCGGTCCCGCCCCGGGCGGCGGTGCCGCCGCGGGAAGCGGCCAGTACCGTGGTGTTGTGCCCCCGCATGCCCCCACGGACGAGAGTCCCGCGCCCGCGCACCACCACCCCCACCACGACACCACCACGGTCGAACGCGGCTCGTTCGCCGTCGCCCGCTGCGTCTGCGGCTGGTCGGGACCGGCCCGGCGATCACGCGACCGGGCCCGTACGGACGCCACCGACCACACAGCCGCCGACGACCACACGGCCGCCACCGACCACACAGCCGCGGGCGCGGCCGCGCCCGCGCCGGAGGCCGCGCCCCGGTAACGCCCTCAACGCCCTCGCGGCGCGGCGCGTCGCCGGTCGTGAGACGTACCGCCTCCGGGTACGTATCCCCGGACGATCCGCCGCGCGCCGCCCCCGCGCGTCCGGCGGCACCCGAGGGCGGGAGGCCCCATGGACCGGCGCGCGCTCCTCGTATCGGCGGTGGCCACCGCCATCGCCGCGAGCGCCGGGTGCACCCCGGCAGACGGCGGCGAAGGATCCGCGCCCCCCTCCGTACCGCCGCCCCGCGGTGGCACGGGCGGGGCGGCGTCCCCCGGCCGGTCCGCACCGGCCCACGGCGGGCGGCCCACCCGCGCGCCCGCGTGGCGCGCACTCGGCGCCGGGCTCGACGGGCGGCTCGTCCTCCCCGGCGACGCCGACTACGCCACCGCCCGCCAGCTGTACAACACCCGCTTCGACGGGCTGCGGCCCGCCGCCGTCGCCTACGCGAACGGCGTCGACGACGTCCGGGAGTGTCTGCGGTTCGCCCGCGCCCACGGCCTCCCCGTCGCCGTCCGGGGCGGCGGCCACTCCTACGCGGGCTGGTCGTCCGGCGACGGCCGGCTCGTCGTCGACGTCTCCCCGATGGACACCGTCGCCCCGGACGGCCGGGACGCCGCCGTCGTCGGCGCGGGCACCCGGCTCGGCGCCCTCTACCGCACCCTCGACCGGTCGGGCAGGACCGTGCCCGCCGGATCCTGCGCCTCCGTCGGGGTCGCCGGGCTCACCCTCGGCGGCGGACACGGAGTCACCTCCCGCGCCTACGGGCTGACCTGCGACAACCTCACCGACGCCACGATCGTCACCGCCGATGGGCGGGTCCTGGAGGTGAACGCGCGCCGGGAACCCGAACTCTTCCGGGCGCTGCGCGGCGCGGGCAACGGCAACTTCGGCGTCGTCACCGAACTGCGGTTCCGTACGCATCCGGCGCCCGAGGTGATCGTCGGCTATCTCTCCTGGCCGTGGGCGCGGGCGGCCGCCGTCCTGGCGGCCTGGCAGCGCTGGGCGCCGGACCAGCCGGACGAGATCTGGTCCGGCTGCCATCTGGGCGCGGGCCCCGGCGGCGCCGATCCGACACTCTCCGTCGCCGTCCTCTCCCTCGGTACGGAGGGCGATCTGCGGAACGCCGTCGACCGGCTGGCCGACGCGGCGGGCGCCTCGGCGACCTCCGTCTCCCTCCGGCCCCGTACCCACCTCGACGCCATGCTCGGCTACGCGGGCTGCGCGACCTTCGACGAAGCGCGGTGCGCCCTGCCCGGCGCGACCCCGGGCCGCAGCCGGTCGGGGGCGCTGCGCCGGGAGACGTACGCCGCCGCGTCCGACTTCTTCGACCGGGCGCTGCCCGGGGCCGGGATCCGGGCGCTGACCGCCGCGGCCGAGGCATTCACGCGGCTGCCGCCGGGCCGGGGCGAGGCCGCGATCCAGCTGACGGCGCTGGGCGGGGCGGTGAACCGGGTGGACCCGCGCGCGACCGCGTTCGTCCACCGGCGGTCCCGGGTGCTGGCCCAGTACACGGCGGCCTGGGCGGCGGGCACGGCGGGCGGGGCCGAACGGGCGTGGCTGCGCCGGACGCACAAGGCGCTGCGGGGCCCGGCGTCCGGGGCGGCGTACCAGAACTACGCGGACGCGGAGCTGACGGGCTGGCGGCGCGCCTACTACGGTCCGGCGGCCGGCGGTCTGAGCCGGCTGAAGGCGCGGTACGACCCCGATCGCGTCTTCGACTTCCCACAGGCGCTGTGAACTCGATGTGAGAGGGGCGGGAGCGGGGACGGGGGCGGGCTCGGGGTCGGGTCGCCCGAATGGACGCACCCCGATGGCAGGGCGCGGCCCGGGCGGGTGAGCTGGAAGCCGTACGGAACGTCCTCGTGGAGGCCCCGGCGCCGGTGGCCCCATCGCGTACGGGGCCGTACACCCGCCCCCGTCCGGACCGACGCGACCGAAGGACTCCGCCATGCCCGGAACACCGGCTCAGCCGAAGTACGCCGCAGCCGCCCGAATAGCCGGGGTGGTCGCCTTCGCGGCGCTCGCCGTGGCGCTGCCCGTGTCCGCCGCCGCCGCTCCCACCACATCACCGGCCTCGACCTTGGCCGCCAAGCCGGACGGCCCGATCGAGAGCAGTCTGTCGGTCGGCGCGACGGGGATAGCCGTGGCGGCCGGGACGGTCTTCATCGTCCGCCGCCACCAGCGCCGCCAGCGGGGCCGCCGCTGACCCCGGACGCCCGAACCGACCCGTGCCGAACCGACCCGTGCTGTGTCGCGCCGGGCCGCGCCGCGCCGGGCCCGGGAAGCCGTACGGCCCCGAACCCACCGCGGGTCCGGAGCCGTACCGTCGTCATCGTTTTCGTTGTCGTTGCCGTCGTTGCCGTTGCCCGTGGGGTCAGGCCGCCAGGCCCTTCTCGCCCGCGGCGTCGCCGCGCGGCTCGGGAATGCCCAGGGGCGCGGCGCGGCCCGTGCCCGCGTTCTTGGAGCGCACCATCCACGCGCCCTTCGACGAACCGGCGATCGCCCGCGTCACCGGGGTGAGCAGCAGCTGGGCGAGAGGCGCGAGCAGCAGGGTCACGGCCGTGCCGAGGGCGAAGCCGCCGATCACGTCGGTGGGGTAGTGCACGCCCATGTAGATCCGGAGGAAGCCCTCGGCGAAGGCGAGGCCGAGCGCCGCCCAGCCCAGCTTGCGGTGGGCGAGGAAGATACCGACGGCGATCGCCATGGCCATCGTGGAGTGGTCGCTGACGAACGAGTAGTCCGTCTTTCCTGCGACGAGGACTTCAAGGGACTTGTCGTTGACGAACGGCCGCGGGCGTTCGACGAAGCCGCGGATCGGGATGTTGATCACCAGGGCGACGGCGGCCGACAGCGGCGCCCAGACCAGCGCCGTGAATCCGGCGACGGAGTCCTCCATGGTGCCGGGGCGGCCGCGGACCGACCACCAGGCCCACAGGCCCACCACGACGAGCCCGAGCATGATGCCGTACTCGCCGATGAAGCCCATGATCCGGTCGAACCACGGCGGCGCGGCCTTCGCCAGACCGTTGATGTCGTGGAGCAGGCCGACATCGGGACCCGCGGCCCCTCCCGACTCCGCCAGGGTGAACGTCCCCGTCGAACCCGTCTCCGACTCCGCCGGGGATACCCCTGTGGCGAGTCCAGCCATCTGCTGCTGCCCCTTGCCTTCCATCGGCCCTGTTAACGGCGTTAACGGCCCTTGATTGCCCTGTCGTCGACGGCGGCGCGCCCGCGCACGGCGCCCACCGTCAGCACCCCCGTGCTGTGTGCTTCCGGGACCGGCCGGAACACGATGATCTCCGTGATCCGTGCCCGTTCGACAACCGACGCCGAACGGCCCGTCGCCGGTTCCGGCGGCCGCCGCTCGATCGTCGCCTCGATCACCGTTCGATCAGCGCTCGATCATCACGACCGCTCCGTCAAGGGAACGGCCCACCGAAGGTGTACGTTCCACTCTCCACCGAACGATCACCATGACGTTATCGAAGAGATACTCGTCATCGCAGCTCAGTGGGGTGCCGCGGACCCCGGTCGCGAGCCCGCCCCATGACTTTCGGCCAGCGGCGGCCGGGGCCCGGCCCGGCGCGGGCCGATGGCATCCGGCCCGGTCGTCAAGCGGACGGTGGATGCTTCGGCAACGATTTCGCGCCATCCTCGGTGACCCTGGTCGCACCGAAGTAATCCGGGGTGTCGATCTTGTCGAACCGGATCACGGCACCCGGTCTGGGGGCGTTGATCATGTACCCGCCTCCGACGTAGATCCCCACGTGCCGGATGGCCCGTGAGTTGGTGAGATCGTCCGAGAAGAAGACGAGATCACCGGGGAGCAACTCGTCCCTCGGGGGGTGCGGACCGGCGTTGTACTGGTCGTTCGCCACTCGTGGCAGCTCGATGTCCACGGTCCGGTACGCGGCCTGGCTCAGCCCCGAGCAGTCGAACCGCCCGCCGTGCTCGGGTGTGCCGTTGCCGCCCCACAGATACTTCGTCCCGAGCTGCTGCTGGGCGAAATTGATCGCGCCGGCGGCCTGCCGGGACGGATCCACCCGCCCGACCGGCCGGGCGAAGCTCTTCTCCAGGGTGCGGATGATCCGTACGTAGTTCTGGGTCTCCTTGTACGGCGGAACGCCGCCGTAGCGGATGACCGCGTAGGCGCCCGCGTTGTACGCGGCGAGCATGTTGTTCGTCGGATCCCCGGGGACCTTCTTCACATATCCGGCGATCTTGCAGTCGTAGGTCGCGGCGGACGGGATCGCGTCGGCCGGGTCCCAGACGTCCCGGTCGCCGTCGCCGTCGCCGTCGACGCCGTGCGCGGCCCAGGTGCCGGGGATGAACTGGGCGATGCCCTGGGCCGCCGCGTGGCTCTGGGCCCGCGGGTTCCAGCCGGACTCCTGGTAGAGCTGGGCGGCGAGCAGGGCCGGGTTGATCGAGGGGCAGAGGTTGCCCCAGCGCTGGACGAGCGACTGGTAGCGGGCGGGCACGGCACCCTTGGCGAGGGCGACGGCTCCACCGGAACCACCCGCTCCGGCCGTTCCGGCGGCGAGTGAGTACGTACCCACGACGAGCAGGGCGAGAAAGGCCAGGCAGCCCCCGACGGAGACGCCCGCGACCAGCCACGCCTTACGCACCGTCAACCACCTTTCACGCGAACGGAGTCCACGGGCGCCAGTGTAGGCGGGTGACGCCCGGTACAGGAGGTGGACGAAGGCGCGCGCCTTCGCACGACGGTTCGCGCCCCCGCGCCCCGCCGGCCGGGGTCCGTACCCCCGTCACCCCGGTGGCCCGCGCCGCCCGGCCCCCTCCTCCCCTGCGCTCCCCGTGCGCCCTGTCCCGGCGGCGGTACGGGGGCGACCATGGCCCCGAAACGTGAGGAGCGCCCCAAAGGTGGACCAACGACAGTCATTGCCCGGAGTCACGCACCGTGATACACAGAGTGACGATACGGGCTCCACTCGGTGATCGCGAATCCCTCCGCCGCAGGTCAGAGGGGCAATGATCGGTCATACGTGCGGAGATCGGGTAAAGAGACCCGCCAAGTCGGCTTCCGCGGGCGGTTTCATCAGCGAAGATAGAGCGATGGCCCATGCCGAGGGGCAAGGGCAATGAACAACCCGACAGGGGCGGTGAGTTACACATGATCCTGGCAGCCGAAAAGGGCGACATCAACACCATCATCGGCGGCATCGCACCGAACTGGGGCCCGTTCGGGAGCCTGGGGAACGAGGCCCGGGTGATGATCGAAGTGGTGATGGCGATCGCCATTCTCATCTGCCTGGGCATCGCGATCTGGGGCGCGGCCAAGCAGCGTATCGGAGCGACGGCGCTCCGGGACACCTTCAGCGCCGAACAGGGCAAGGGCCTGATCGTGGCCGGGCTGACCGGTGTCTTCATCATCGGGTCACTGGGAACCGTGTTCACCATCGTGTACGGGATGGCCGTCTGACCCGACATCACCGCACCGGAGGCCACCCCCGCTTCCTCCCCCGAAGCGCTCCTCTCCCTATCCTTTGAGCCCTCCGTCCCCTTTGTCCACGGCCCTGCCCCCGACCCGAGAGTCCGGACCACCCTCAGAGGTTGCGACCCCCCGATGACCCCGATGCCCCCGATGACCCCGTCGCCCTCGCCCTCCGCGGCGTCCCCGACTCTGACCCCGCTGACGGACACTCACCGCCCGGCCGCGCCCCACGGCGCCGGACGGCGCGGCGCCGTACCCGTCACGAGGCTCCCGGGACACCCGGTGGACGCGGCGCGCGCGGACCGGGGCGGGCCCGGGGTGCGGGAGCCCCACCACAGGCCCCGGGGGACCCGGGGGAAGGCCGCGCGATGAACCCGCCCGACGACCACGGCTACCACTCCGGCGCCCCCGACGACCAGTACGGCGGCACCGGCCAGACCCGTACCCGGCTCCCCGGCGCCTTCGACGACGAACCCGGCACCGCCCGCCGCCCGGTCCGGCCCTCCCGCTCACTCGTCGCCGTCGTCGGTGTCGTGGTGCTCCTCATCGCCGCGATCGCATTCGCCAACCAGGGCGGGGACGACGACCAGAACCCGTCCGGCGGCGCCAAGGACGGCCGGGGCACCTCCCCGACCGCGCCGACCGGGGTCGACCCCGTCAAGGGCAGGACGGACGGCATCCCCACCGGCTACGCCCGCGACGCCCAGGGGGCACAGAGCGCGGCCGCGAACTACACGGTGGCCCTGGGCTCCGACGGGATGTACGACAAGGACCGCCGGGACCGGATCGTGAACACGGTGTACGCGCCCGACATCGCCGAGGCGCGCCGCGGCGACCTCGACAAGGCGTACTCCGGGAAGGAACTCCTCTCCGGTAGCGGCCTCAACCCCGACGGCACCGTCCCCGCCGGGCTCACCTTCGTCTCGCGGCACAACCCCATGGGCGCCAAGGTGGAGAGCTTCGGCAAGAACGAGGCCACGGTCTCCGTCTGGTACTCCGCCCTGTTCGGACTGGCCGGGGAGAACTCCCGTAACCCGGTCACCGAGAGCTGGTACACCAGCACCCTCCAGCTCCGCTGGGCCGACGGCGACTGGAAGATCGTGAACCACACCCAGAAGGACGGCCCCGTGCCGGTCGGCCGCGACCAGACGGCATCGGGCTCCAAGGAGATGGCGGACGCCGTCCAGCAGTTCGGAGGGTTCACCTATGCCCGTTAGGCCGCCCGACCCCCGATCCGGCCGGCGCCGCGCCGCGGCGCCCGGAGCCCTGCCCGCCGCGGCGGGTATCGCCGCCGCGCTGACCGCCCTGCAGACCGCGGCCGTCCTCCTGGCGTCCCCGGCCGCGGCCGAGCCGACACCCGCCCCGAGCCCCAGCGGCACCGGCAACCCCGAATGCCGGATGCTCAGCGGCCCCTCCAAGGACCGCTGCGAGGGCGGCGAAGGCTCCGTCGGCACCACCAACTCCCCCGGTGACGTCGTCGACTCCCCGCTCACCATCCTCGCCCGCGGCTGCGCCGAGGCCGCCGCGTGGACCGTCGACACCCTCGCCAAGGCCGTGAAGTCGACCGCCGAGGTCGACTTCACCAACCCCACCTTCCTCTCCCAGTACGCCGTCGTCTTCGCCGCCGCCACCGTCCTCACCCTCATCATCTGGCTGCTGGCCGTCGCCAAGCGCGCCATCCGCGGCGTCCCGCTCCTCACCGCCGTCTCCGAGGCCATCGGCTTCCTCTGGCTCACCGTCCTCGCCTCCGCCTTCACCCCGCTGATCCTCTACACCCTGGTCTCCGCGACCGACGGGATCTCCGAGGTCATCGCGGGCGGCACCAAGGACGAGACCGACCAGTTCTTCGGCGCGTTCTCCGAGGCCCTGAAGAAGGGCAACGACATCGGCGGCGGCCCGATCATGCTGATCGTGGTCTCCCTCGTGACGATCCTCGCCGCCGGGGTGCTCTATCTGGAGCTGTTCATCCGCGCCGTCCTGCTGTACGTCGGCGCCCTCCTCGGCGTCGTCGTCTACTCCGGGCTCGTCGACAAGAACATGTGGAGCCATGTCCGCCGCTGGGCCGGGATGATGGTAGCGATCATCCTGGTCAAACCGGTGATCCTGATCGTCCTCGGCCTCGCCGGAGCCCTCGCGGGCGACGACGGCCCGGACTCCTTCTCCGCCGTCGTCTCCGGACTCGCCATCGTCATCCTGGCGATCGTCGCCTCCGCGATGATCTACCGCTTCGTGCCCGGCTTCGGCGACGAGATCGTCTCCGCCCGCAACAACCGCGTCCAGGGCGGTGTCGAGAACCGGGCCGCCGCCGTGATCAGCTCCCCGGCCGCCCTCGTCTCCCAGGGCATCAAGACCCACAGCTCCCGCGGCGCCCCCGGCGGCGACGGAGCCGGCGGCGGCGCCGCGGCCCGCCCCGCCAACCCCGTCGGCGGCGGTGTCGCCGCCCACGCGAGCCGCCCCACCGGCGGCGGTACGGGGGCGGCCGCCGCGCCCCCGCCCCGTAACAGCGTCACCGGCGGCAACACCCCGCACAGCAACCGCAAGAGCACAGGCACAGGAGGTGGAGGGCGTTGACCACCCATCCCATCGCGCCCCGCCGCACGTATCTCATCGGCCGGGCCCGGCCGAACGCGATCATCGGCAAGAACCGCGAGACCGGCGAGATCGCCCTGATCATCGCCGGAGCGTTCCTCGGCATGATGAGCGGACTCCTGGTCCCCTATCTCGTCCCGCGGATCATGCTGCTGACGGGCTTTCCGATGCTCGCGCTCGCCGCCGTCTACCTCCCGTACAAACACCGCACGTTCTACCGCTGGTTCGAGATCAACCGCAGTTTCAAGCGGACCCTGCGCAGCGGCACGCTCTACCGCTCCACCGCCCAGGAGGCCGGGACCCGGCTCGACGGCCGCGAGGTCGAGGTCGGACCGCCCCCCGGTATCGGCCGGATCAACTGGCTCTCCGCGCCCTTCGGCCCCGACGAGATCGCCGTACTCCTCCACGCCGACCGGCGGACCGTCACCGCCGCCATCGAGATCGAGGGCCCCGGCGTGGGACTGCGCGACAGCGAGGACCAGGAGGCCCTCGTCGACCGCTTCGGGACCCTCCTCAAGCACGTCGCCAACGGCGACGGCTTCGTCACCCGCATCCAGATGCTCGCCCGCACCCTGCCGGCCGACCCCGACGCCCACGCCAAGGACGTCGCCCAGCGCGGCGACGAACGCTCCCCCGCCTGGCTCCGCGACTCCTACGACCAGCTCCAGTCGATGGTCTCCACCTCCAGCGAGCAGCACCGGGCCTATCTCGTCGCCTGTATGCACTACACCCGCGAGCTGGCCGCCGAGGCCCAGGCCATGGCCCGCGCCTCCCGCCACACCGGCAAGGGCCGCAAGCTCGACAAGGACGCCGGGCTCGCCGTCGTCATGGCCCGCGAGCTGACCGATATCTGCGCCCGGCTCGCCGAGGCCGACATCCGGGTCCGCCAGCCGCTCGGCCAGGGCAGGCTGGCGTCCCTGGTGCACTCCATGTACGACCCCGACCACCCCATCGACCACATCCAGGCCATGACGAAGCGGAACGCCTGGCCGGCCGAGCTGGACGCCGTGGAGCCCACCTATCTCCAGGCCAAGACCCGCGAATCCGCCACCCGCGCGCCCTGGTGCCACGCCACCGCCTGGGTGAAGGAGTGGCCGATGACGCCCGTCGGCGTCAACTTCCTCGCCCCTCTCCTCGTGCACACCCCGGACGTGATCCGTACCGTCGCCGTCACCATGGACCTCGAACCCACCGAGATCGCCATCGAACGGATGCTCACCGAGAAGACCAACGACGAGGCCGACGCCAGCCGGGCCGCCAAGATGAACCGGACCGTCGACCCCCGCGACATCGCCGCCCACGGCCGGCTCGACCAGCGGGGTGAAGATCTCGCCTCCGGTGCGGCGGGCGTCAACCTCGTCGGGTACATCACGGTGTCGTCCCGTTCCCCCGAGGCCCTCGCCCGGGACAAGCGGACGATCCGGGCGTCGGCCGGCAAGTCGTATCTGAAGCTGGAATGGTGCGACCGCGAGCACCACCGGGCCTTTGTGAACACGCTGCCGTTCGCGACCGGCATCCGCCGTTAGGGGCCACCTGTGCGAGATCCGCTGTCCGTCGTCACCGAGGCGTTCACCTCGTTCGTCCTCGGCAAGGTCGAGTCCACCCGGCTGCCCGTCCGCACCTCCACGGGCCAGGCACAGGCCGTCTACCTCCCCACGGCCGCGCCCGGCCTCGGCGACTCCGGCGTGATCATCGGCCGGGAGGTCTACAGCGGCAAGGGCTATATCTACGACCCCTTCCAGCTGTACGGGCAGCAGCTCCCCGCCCCCCACTGGCTCGTGCTCGGCGAGTCCGGCAACGGCAAGTCGGCGCTGGAGAAGACGTACGTCCTGCGGCAGCTCAGGTTCCGCGACCGCCAGGTCGTCGTCCTCGACGCCCAGGGCGAAGACGGCGTCGGCGAATGGAACCTCGTCGCCGAACAGCTCGGCATCACCCCCATCCGGCTCGACCCGATGACGGCGCTCGACGGCGGGATCCGGCTCAATCCGCTGGACCCGGCGATCACCAACACCGGCCAGCTCGCCCTGCTGCGCACCATCATCGAGGTGGCGATGGGCCACGGCCTCGACGAACGCTCCGGCTTCGCCCTGAAGGTCGCCCACGCCTACGTCAACGAGACCATCACCGACCGGCAGCCCGTCCTCACCGACATCGTCGAGCAGTTGCGCCATCCCGAGGCCGAGTCCGCGGAGTCGATGAACGTCGACATAGACGACGTACGGGCCTGGGGCCTCGACGTCGCCCTCGTCCTCGACCGGCTCGTCGACGGCGACCTGCGGGGCATGTTCGACGGCCCGACGACCGTCGGTATCGATCTCGACGCCCCGCTCATCGTCTTCGACCTGTCGCATATCGACCGCAACTCCATCGCCATGCCGATCCTGATGGCCATCGTCGGTGTCTGGCTGGAGCACACCTGGATCCGCCCCGACCGGAAGAAGCGCATCTTCCTGGTCGAGGAGGCCTGGCACATCATCAACAGCCCCTTCGTGGCCCAGCTTTTCCAGCGGCTGCTGAAGTTCGGCCGACGGCTCGGCCTGTCCTTCGTCGCCGTCGTCCACCATCTCTCCGACGTCGTCGACGGCGCGGCGGCCAAGGAGGCCGCGGCGATCCTCAAAATGGCCTCCACCCGCACGATCTACGCCCAGAAGGCCGACGAGGCCCGCGCCACAGGACTGGTACTCGGTCTGCCCCGCTGGGCCGTCGAGATCATCCCCACCCTCACACCCGGCATCGCCGTCTGGGACGTCAACGGCAATGTGCAGGTCGTCAAACACCTCGTCACCGAGGCCGAACGGCCCCTGGTGTTCACCGACCGGGCGATGACGGAATCGTCCCGGCCGCTTCCCGAGGAGATCGAAGCCGCGGAGTGGGAGGCGGAACAGCGGGCGGCCATGATGGAACGACAGCGGCGGCATTACGACGACGACGCGGCGAACACGTCGTCCGAGTCGACGGTCGCCTGACATGCGGTACGAGCACGACCCCCGCCACCGAACGGGCCCGGGCCCCGGACCTGGGCCCGGCGGCGGACGGCGACCGGGCGGCGGCGGGGTCCCCGACGGCCTTCTGCTCTCCGTCATCGGGCTCGGTGTCACGGTCCTGTTCGTGATCTGGTCGGCGACGGGGCTCGCGGGTCTTTTCGCCCACGGCTCCTGGCCGGCGGAGGTCTCCTTCACTCGCACTCCTCCCGCGTTGCGGTCGCTGATCATCGCGCCCGACGACCTGGTGGCCGCCTGGCCCGCCACCCCTCCGGGCGAACTCTCCGGTTACGGCCTGTTCTGGGGCCTCGCCATCGGGCAGTTGATGCTCCTCGCCGTGCTGACGGTCTTCGTGATCGGCACCCTCGCCCGCTGGAAGGCGGTCCGGGAGGCCCGCCGGGCGACCGAGCGACGCCGGGCACACCGCGACCCGTACGCCGACGAGGACGACGGGGGCCGCGAGGGCGCGTACGAGGCGGTTCCGTACGGCGACGGGCCAAAGCAGCCGCACACATCGCCGTACAAGGCGCCCGCCGCGCCCCCGCCGCCGTACCACCCGGAGCCACCGCGCCCCGCCGCCGAGCCCCCGGCAGCCGAGGCCCCGGCCCCGCAGGTCCCGACAGCACCGGCCGCCCCGCCGACAGCCCCCGGGCCCGCCCCGGCGACGGACCCCGTAGCCGCGGCCGTACGGGCACCCGCGGTGCCGGCCCCCCGGGACACCACCGCCCCCCGGGTCTTCTTCGGCGACCCCGCCACCCGCCGCCCGGCCGCCCTCAGGGCCGTACGGGAGGCCGAGGGCCCCCTTCTCGTCGTCACCTCCGATCCCGCCGTCTGGGCCGAGACGAAGGACGCGCGGGCCAAACTCGGCCCCGTCCTCGTCTACGACCCGGGCCACCTCTGCGACACCCCGGCCCGGCTCCACTGGAACCCCGCCGCGCACTGCGAGGACGCCTCGACCGCGCAGGCCAGGGCCGCCGCCCTGCTGGCGCCCGTACGACCGCACGCCCGGATCGACGCCGCCATGGCCGACACCGCCGAGACCCTGCTCCGCTGCTGGCTGCACGCCGCCGCCGTGGACGGCCGCCCGTTCAAGCAGGTCCACCGCTGGGCGCAGGGCATCAACGCCCAGGACTCCGTACGCATCCTGCGCACCCACACCAAGGCCACCGCCGGGCTCGCCGGACTGCTGGAAGCCGCCCTTACCGCCCATCCCGAGCGCCGCGAGATCGCCCAGCAACTCGTCGCCCGCGCCCTGGGGTCGCTCTCCTCCATCCATATCCGTGAGGCATGCACCCCGAATCGAACCGACGCTCTCACCTTGGAATCTTTTATCGCCGAGGGGGGAACCCTCTATCTGGTGGGCGAGGCCATCGAGGACCCCAAGGCCCACCCAGGAGCGATGCCTCTGCTGACGGCACTGGCGTCAGACGTGGTCGAGCACGGCCGCCGCATGGCCGCACGGTCATCCGCCGGCCGGCTCGACCCACCACTCGCCCTCGTCCTCGACGACGCGGCCGCCGTCGCCCCGCTCCCCCAGGTCCCCGACCTCCTCACCACCGGCCCCTCCGTCGGCCTGCCCGCCTTCGTCCTCCTCCGCTCCCCGGAACAGGCCCGCGCCCGCTGGCAAAACCCCCTCCCCCACCACTAACTACGGGGTATTGACCGCCGCTTCGCCCCCGAGCCGGCCGCGACGGGGGCGTCCACGCGCTTCAGACCGCGTACGGCCGGGATGGCCAGCAGCAGCACGGCGACGACCAGCGCCATGGAAGCGGACACATACAGCAGCGGCGCGGTCCCCACGAGGAGGGCGAGCGGTCCGGCCGCCGCCTGCCCGACCGGCTTCATCACCAGCGATCCGGCCGCGTCATAGGCGTGTACCCGCCCGAGGACGTCCTGCGGGACATGGGTCTGCACACTCGTGTGGAACATGACGATCCAGAACGCCATACCCACGCCGCTGACCCCGTAGCACACCGCGACAAGCGGCGCGGGAAGGCCGAGAGCGACGCTCAGCGGCATGGGCACCCAGAGGATCATGGAGAGGGCGCCGGCCCGGAGCGGATACCGGGGGCGAAGCCTCATCGCGATCAGCCCACCCAGCACGCTTCCCGCCCCGAGGGACGACATCACCAGGCCGAACACCGAAGCCCCGTGGTCGGTGACCAGCTCACTGTTGCCGAGCGTCGTGGTCGGGCCCGCCCCTGCCAGCTGCCAGAGCATAAAGACGACGATGACGCTCCACAGCCAGGTTCTGGACCGGAACTCCCGCCAGCCCTCGACCAGATCGGACCGGAACGTCGACGCGCCGTCCCGCTCGCCGGGACCCATCGGGACCGAACGGAGCCGGAGCAGACAGACACCGCTGGCCGCGTACGTCAGAGCGTCGACACCGACCACCACCGCCGGAGAGGAGACCACCAGAAGGAGACCGGCAACGGACGGCCCGATGACCACGGTGACGGACTCCGCGACACGCAGGGTGGCATTGGCCTTCTGAACGTCCCGGGCTATCAGCGGGGTGATACTGGCGACCCCCGGCTGGAAGAGCGCGCTGCCCGCCCCGATCAGCGCCAGCAGCGCCAGGATCTGCCACATCGGCGGCGTGCCCAGCAGGAACAGCAGCGCGAGCACTCCCTGGGAGAACAGCCGGCCCACGTCGGAGACGACCATCAGCCGCCGGGCACCGAACCGGTCGGACATCACCCCGCCGAATATGATCAGCGCCGCGAAGGGCGCCACGAGCGCGGCGAGCGCGTACCCCACCCCGCTGGCCCCGTACCCCGCCTCCAGCACGGCCGCCGTGATCGCGACCGGAAGCATCGCGTCCCCCAGCAACGAGGAGGTGCGGGCGGTGAAGAAAAGCCGGAAATCCGGGGTCCACAACGCCGGGCGGGGCGAGATCTCCCCCGTTCCCGCATCGCGACTCATATCCGTGCCGGACACACTCACCATCCCCCGTACGCCGCCGATTCCACCCCGGAGTGACGCTCTCACGCTTCGGCCGTACCCGGCCAGCGCATTCCCGACCGGGTAAGTCCCCCCGTACACAAGGCACTTCGCCGACTACCGGGTCCCGGCAGCCGTCAGCGCGATCCCGCGGCCGTCAGCCGGCCGCGGCCCGCCTTCCGGCCCGGTCGCCGCGCCCCGTCGCGTACTCCATGCCCCTGATCTTCCAAGGCCCCCGCCCGGCGCACCACCCCCTGTGGATAACTCCCGGGCCCACCACGACACCACGACACCTGGACACCACGACACCACAGCACGACGGCACTGCACGACGGCACCGCGGCACCACGGGCGCGTAGTACCGGGGTGCTACGCCGCGGGCCCAACCGCCAACCCCGGTCGGACGATCCGCGGCCCCCCGCCCAGCAGCATCGACACCATGATCGAAGCCAACGGACTCACCAAGGTGTACGGCGGCCGCGCCCGCCCCGGAAAGCGCGGAGGCGGCGGCGGCCCGAAGACCGTCGTCGACGACCTCAGCTTCACCGTCGGCCCGGGCACCGTCACCGGCTTCCTCGGCCCCAACGGCGCGGGCAAGTCCACCACCATGCGCATGATCCTCGGCCTCGACGCGCCCACCCGCGGCCGGGCCACCGTCGCCGGCCGGGCGTACGCCGCCCACGGCGCCCCGCTCACCGAGGTCGGAGCCCTCCTCGAAGCCCGCTCGGTCCACCCCGGCCGCAGCGCCCGCAACCACCTCACGGCCCTCGCCCACACCCATGGAATCCCCCGCTCCCGAGTCGACCGCGTCCTCGACCTCAGCGGTCTCACCGGAGTCGCGAACCACCGGGTCAAGGGCTTCAGCCTTGGCATGGGCCAGCGCCTCGGTATCGCCGCGGCCCTCCTCGGCGACCCGGCGACCCTCGTCCTCGACGAACCCGTCAACGGCCTCGACCCCGAAGGCGTCCTGTGGATCCGGAATCTGCTGAAGTCCCTCGCCGCCGAAGGCCGTACCGTCTTTGTCTCCTCCCATCTGATGGGCGAGACGGCTCTCACCGCCGACCATCTGGTGATCATCGGCCGGGGCCGGCTCCTCGCCGACACGACCGTCACCGACTTCGTACGCGCGGCCGGCGCCGACTCCGTCAGAGTCGTCACCCCCGAGGCGACACTCCTGGCGGAAGCCCTCGCGGCCCCCGGCGTACACCTCTCGTCCGACACCCCCGGCACGCTGACCGTACGGGGCACCGACAGCCGCCACATCGGCCGTACGGCGGCAGCGCTCTCGATCCCCCTGCACGAACTCACCCCCGTCACCGCCTCCTTGGAACAGGCGTTCATGGATCTCACCCGCACCTCCGTCGAGTACCAGGCGTCCGCGCCCGCCCCGGAAGGAACCCCCGTATGAACGCCACGGCCCACCGGCTCACCCCGGCCCGGATCCTGCGCGCCGAATGGCACAAGCTGTGGACCGTACGATCCACCTGGATCACGCTGCTGACCGCCGTCGCCTTCACCGTCGGCCTGGGGATCGCCATCGCCGCCACCTACGAGGACGGCGGCGGCGACGCCGACATGGACGTCCTCGTCCTCACCCTCATCGGCTTCCAGTTCGCCCAGGTCGCCCTGGCCGTCCTCGGCATCCTCCTCACCGCCGGCGAGTACTCGACGGGCATGATCCGCTCCTCCATGACGGCCGTCCCCCGCCGTACGCCCGTCCTGTGGTCGAAGGCCGCGGTCTTCGGTACGGTCGCCCTCGCCGTCACCCTGATCACCACCTTCGCCACCTTCTTCCTCACCCAGCTGCTCTACGCCGGCACCGACCAGGCCGCGTCCATCGGCGACCCCGGCATCCTGCGCGGACTCCTCGGCAGCGCCGCCGGAGTGACCCTGCTCGCGATCATCGCCCTCGGCACGGGCGCCCTGGTCCGCTCCGTCCCCGGCGCCATCGGGGGCTTCATCACCCTGGCCCTGATCGTGCCGCAGACCCTGCTCGCCCTGCCGTACGACATCGTGCGCGACGCCGTCGACTACTTCCCGGCCGAGGCGTTCGCCGCCCTCAACACCTCCGAACGCCTCGCCGACGGAGCCTCCCCGGGTGCAGCCCTGCTCGCCCTGGTCCTATGGGCCGCGGGCACTCTCCTCGCGGCGGCGGCCCGGCTGAAACGGCGTGACGTATGACCCGTACGCAGACGAGGATGGCCGGGTGACGACGGATCGGCGGACGGCCACGGGAATCGGGGCGGCGGGCGGCCGGGACACGGCGCCCGCCGCCGTCCCCGACGGGGCGGGTACGCATCCCGTCAGCGCCCGGCTGACCCGTGCCGCCCGCCGACTGCGCGCCTTCGACACCCGGCGGCCCCGGGTCTGGGACGGCGCCCTCACCGGCTTCTGGGTGACGGCCGCCCTGATCGACGTCACCAGCGGCGGCTGGCACCGGATCCCCGGCAATGTCGACACCGTCCCGCTGTGGCTGGTCGTCGCGATGTCCCTCGGCTTCAGCCTGCCGCTGATGATCCGCCGCGACCACCCCTTGCGGGCGCTGCTGTTGATGCTGCCGTTCCTCTACCTCAACGCGTGGACCGGTGCCCGGCTCCAGTCCTCGACGCTTCAGATGATCGCCGTCTACGGCATCGCGCTCCGGCTCCCGCTCCGTACCCTCGCCGGTGTCCTGTGCCTGGTCTCCGCGCCGGTCGCCCTGGGCGCTGCCCGCCACCCCGACGGCAGTTGGGACCAGTCGTTCGTCCCGACGTTCTACTTCTTCGTGCTGGTCGCCCTGCTCGGCTTCGCGGTCCGCTCCCGCCGGGAGTACACCGCGTCCCTCGTCGAACGCGCCCGGCGACTGGAAGTCGAACGCGACCAGCAGATCCAGCTGGCCGCCGCCGCCGAACGCACCCGGATCGCCCGCGAGATGCACGACATCATCGGCCATAACCTCTCCGTCATCACCGGCCTCGCGGACGGCGGCCGGTACGCCGCGGCCAAGTCCCCCGAGCGTGCCGCCCAGGCCCTCGGCGCCATCTCCGACACCAGTCGTACGGCTCTGGCCGAACTCCGCCGTCTTCTCGGTGTCCTGCGCGACGACACCCCCGGCTCCCGGCCGGACGACCGGGCTCCCCAGCCCGCCCTCACCGACCTCGACGACCTCGTCACCGGTGTCCGTGCGGCGGGTCTGCCGGTACGCCTCACCACACAGGGCACCCCGGCGCCCCTGTCCGCGGGACCGCAGCTCACGGTCTACCGCGTCGTCCAGGAGGCCCTCACCAACACCCTCAAGCACGCCCCGCCCGGCACCACGGCCATGGTCGATGTCGCCCACACTCCCGGAGCCCTCACCGTCACCGTCACCGACACGGGCCCCGCCTCCGTATCCGCCTTCCCCGTCGAGAGCCGCGGCATCACCGGAATGCGGGAACGCGCCGCCCTGTACAACGGCACGCTGGACGCCGGCCCGCTCCCCGCGGGCGGCTGGCAGGTCCGTCTCCGGCTCCCCTTCCCCCTCTCCGTCCCCGCCACCGAGAAGGCCCTCTCATGACGACCGTCCTCATCACCGATGACCAGCCCATGCAGCGCTTCGGATTCCGGATGCTGCTGGAGAGCCAGGACGACATGGCGGTCGTCGGCGAGGCCGCGAACGGCACGGAGGCGGTACGTCTCACCACCGAGCTGCACCCCGATGTCGTCCTGATGGACATCCGGATGCCGGGCCTCGACGGCATCGAGGCCACCCACCGGATCGTCGCCACCGGGGACCGTACCCGCGTCCTGATCCTCACCACCTTCGACCTGGACGAGTACGCGTACGACGCCCTGCGCGCCGGGGCCTCCGGTTTCCTGGTCAAGGACGCCTATCCCGAGGAGCTGCTCGCCGGGATCCGCGCGGTCGCCTCGGGCGACGCGGTGGTCGCTCCGAGCCTCACCCGCCGACTACTCGACACCTTCGCCCACCGGCTGCCGACGACCTCCACCACCGCCGGCTCCGACCCGGCGGACGACAGCCGGATCGCGGCGCTCACGGAACGGGAACGCGAGATCCTCACGGTCGTCGGCCAGGGCTGGACGAATACGGAGATCGCGGCCCGGCTGCATCTCGCCGAATCGACGGTGAAGACCCATGTCTCCCGCATTCTCGCGAAGACGGGCGCCCGCGACCGGGTCCAGGCCGTCATCCTCGCCTATGACACGAAGCTGGTCAGCCCGCGATAAGCGGGGAAGGGCCCGTAAATGCGAAAAGGGCCCTGGCCCCGAGACTGTGTCTCAAGGGGCCAGAGCCCTCTTCTCTAATGATTGTTCGGCGGCGTCCTACTCTCCCACAGGGTCCCCCCTGCAGTACCATCGGCGCTGAAAGGCTTAGCTTCCGGGTTCGGAATGTAACC